>NZ_JBQYLP010000001.1:0-224292 GCF_052683555.1 Burkholderia sp. BC1 | reverse complement strand
GTAACAATCGGAGATAGTGACGAAAATATATAAGTCGTTTGAGGCTATTTTTGCGCTCAAAAGTATTGATTTTTGCTGGTGGTACGAGAGACTGAAGGCGTAGGCAATGCACATCGCAACGCCGCTTGAAACCAGGAGACACATCATGAGTACCTTCGTTCGCCCCACCTACGCAGACCTCGACACGATCATCGGTAGCATCGAAGCCGAACGCGGCGATGCGTTCAACGAAGACCTTGCCGACGACACGCAATACCTCACCCTTATGATCAATGCATCCGTGACGATTGAGGGCACGGTGTTCAATCTGTTGCTGGAAGGTGTGGCGGAAGATGATCGCGATACCCTCGGCTTCTACACCAGCGGCCAGGGGAAACATGACGATCAAGACGAACTCCAAAAGGCTGTGTTGGCCCTTTTCGGCGAGGCCAACGGCGTGGATGACGACGACATTGCCGACTACATGCAGAGCGAAAGCACCCCCGCGACCGCATTCTGGGAGCGCCTTTGCAAAGCACTCTACGATGCCGGTGGCAACGTGTGGAGTGCCTTCACCGATGAAGTGTACGCCGCGGCAAACGAGGCTTGATGTACGCGGACGAGGTTCGAATCAACGGGGCGCACAAGTGCCCCGTTTTGTCGTTCATCGATGCGTGCGCAACCCTCACCAATGGCTAAAAACAACCCATAAAAACGGGCGCGTATCCGCGCCGGGCGACCCGCTGGCGCCCATCACCACGGGCCACGGCCGGGCTCTTGATGACCGCGTAACCATTGCCGTAACAATCGGAGATAGTGACGAAAATATATAAGTCGTTTGAGGCTATTTTCGTGCTCAAAAGTATTGATTTTTCCTGGTGGTACGAGAGACTAGGTGTGTAGGCAGCGCGCAACGCAAAGCCCCTCAAACCCAAGGAGACCATCATGACCGCACTCATCCCGAACCGCACCGAGTTCCGTTTCACCGGCCACAACGATGTTGTTTATGGCTACGGCAAGACCCGCATCGAAGCGATCGACGACGCCCGCGCCACGCTCGGCGAGCCGATGATGACCCAGGCCGACATCGACGAAAACGGCTACATCGTCGAGGTTGAGCAGCAGCAGGACACGTACACCGGAGAGTGGAGCGACGTGAAGTAAGCCCGCCCCCGCCAACGCTCCACCAGTGCCCGCAGCAATGCGGGTTTGGCGGTACCAGCGCCACTCCGGCGTTGACCACCAGGAGCCCATCATGGCAAAGAGCACCACCACCAACCAACCCGACCTGCTGTCGATCTACGAAAAAGCATCGGCCGTCGCCACGTTCCCCGGCGTGTCCGCGTCGCTCGGCGGCTGGAACGCCAAGGCCGTTCAGATCGACGTGACCGGCTACTCGCAGCAGTACGTCGAGAGCCCGGCCCACGACCCGGCCAACCTCATGTTCGTCATGGTGACGTACGGCCCGGGCAGCAAGCGCCCGCTCACGGTGTCGGAAATCAGCGCAGCGCAGTTCGACCGTTTCGCAGCCATCGGCTACGACCCGCGTTCGTCCGATGCGGACGAGCCTGCCGCGATCCGCAGCGCACTGGGCCTGGCCGAGGCCATCGCGCCGAACGTCATCCGCCACCAGGCCGAAGGCAAAAAGGAAAAGGTCGGCGGCTACCGCTTCGCGTAAGCAAAGCGCCCACGCGCTCACAGCCGGTCCGCAAGGGCCGGCTTCGGGGTACCAGGCCACGTCGGCCTGTTCACCCGGAGCGCACCATCATGGACACCACCGCTTTCACCATTCTTCAGGTCTTTCTCGCGCCCCTTGACGGGCAAACGATCCCCTTGCCGCCCGTGCTGGACGTTATCGCCCGCGTGCTGGGCGGCCTGCTCACCGCGACGATCGCCATCGCCATGCTCTTGCTCCTTGCCTGGCTGATCGATGCTTGCCGAACCCGCGACGGCCGTGCCGGCATCGTTGCGACCGGGCTCGCTACGGCCTACGGCGCACTTCACATCGTCGTTCACGTGGGAGCGCTGTTCACGGCCTTTGCCGCCGGTTGCTGGCTGATCTTTGCCGCGATGCTCGTGTCGGTGCGGCACCCGAACCTCGCCGTCGGCGACGCGCTGCCGGTCCTGTTCGGCATCGCGGCGGTGGCGCTGCTGTACTTCTCGCAGAAAGCCGCCGGTGCGCTGTTGAAGCGCCTCGACACCGCCGTGGCCTCGCGCCTCACCGCTTGACGCCTGGGAGCCCGAATCATGACCACCACCACCCACGCGCAACGCCCGCACGACGACTGGCTCACGTTGCAGCAGGTCGCCGAACGGCTCGGCGTTGCGCTCGTCACCGTTAAAAAATGGTGGCGCGACGGCGAGTTCTACCGTCTCCCGCCCGGTGAGCCCGACACCATTTCGACACGGGCCTCGCGCGGTGCCGGCACGGGGTACAACAAGAGCCGCGGCGGCCGAATGGTCAACACGGCGCTGCTCGACACGTTCGTGCCGCCGTCGCAGCGCCTGCGTGCGACGATCGCCGCCGCCGGCCGCTTGACCGCCGACGAGGCGGCGGCGTTCATCGGGCGCAGCACGCCGCACCTGAACCGTGCCGCGCACGTTGGCGACCTGCCGTTCGTGCTCATCGACGGCGTGCGCGCGTTCGACCGGGCCGACCTGGAGACGTGGCGGGACATGCCGACGCCGACCGGTCGCCCGCGCCGCTCGCTGGACAGCGCGCGCAACAAGGCCGTGCGGGCCGGCCCGCTGCTCTCGTTGTCGGACGCCTGGCGCCTGCTGGGCTTTGCGGACCGGGCGAGCATCACGCGCCTCGTTCAGCGCGGCCGGCTGCCCGTCGTGTTCGACGAGCAAGGCCACCGGCGTGTGAACCGCACGGACGTGGAAGCCCTGGCCGCGGAGCGTGCGGCGAGGAAAGCGAAGCGGGCCGAGGCGCGACGCTGAACGGCGGCGCACCATGCGAAAGGCCCGGAAAACCGGGCCTTTTCTGCGTTTATGGTGCTCAACGGCTTGCCCACCGCCTCGCGCTGCGCGCGACGTGTGCACAACGGGATTCTGGCAAGGCGCGGGCTTGCCGATCCCGTTGCACACACGCGAGGGCCGTGGACAAGCCTCAACGATACGCTTGCATGTTCATCGCCGCGCCCAGCCGGTTGTACCACTCTTGCGCGCCCCTGCCGGTGTGGAAGTAGACGCGGTGCTGCGGCCGGTCCAGGTCGGTGGTGTTGATCAACACGTGCGGCTTGACCATGCCGTTCGACGTGGACACTTCGACCGTTCGCACCTGGTCGAACGGTATGAGCCGCGGGGCGTTGAACCATCCCGTTTTTACGAGCAGTTGCCGGCTCGTCGGGTCGAGTTCGAGACGGCAGCGGCCGAATCCTTGGGTGTGGCGGTGGGTCGGGTTGAACGGCATGATGATGTTCTCTCTGGTGTTGTTGGTGATGGCATCGGTACGCGGGTCAACCGCGGTTGCCGGCCGGGTCGAACTTGTAAATCCACAGCCGGTAGTCGTAAAACGCCGTGCTCAAACCGCTCATGATCGACGTGTCGCCGAACGGGACGTAGCCGGTCACGTAGGCGATGCGCGCGTTGATCGCGTCGAGCCGCACTTGCAACGGGTTCGCGCCGACCGGGCTGGCCGACATCAGCGCCACGTTCATCGGGCGGGCCGGCGGCAACGGGCCGCGCGTGCGCTGCTCGCCCGTGTTCGAGACGTTCATCGGTGCGCGCGTCTGATCGAGTTTGTACGCGATCGTCCCGAGCGCCTGGTCGCTGATCGTCCCGGCCTGGCCCGTGGCGTCGCGCATGACCACCGGCGCGTCGCAGACCTGGAACACCTCGTCGTGCGACTGCTTGGCGCTCCGCCAGATCGTCGCCCGCACCTTCCAGCACGGCTCGTTGGCCCCGAACGCCAGGTATTCCAGGGCTACGCGCGGGTAAGCGATTTGCCCGTAGTTCGCTTTCTGCTGATTCTGCCCTGCGAAGAGCCCGGACAACGTGTTGCCACCGCTGATCGGCGTGTAGACCGGGCCAGCCGTAGCGGCTCCGCCGCTACCGCCCGATCCGCCGGTCACGCTGCTGATCGCGCCTTCGACCGCGTTGTTCGCTTTAGACACGAATCCGTTGATGTCCGGGCCACCGTTCGCGCAGCCGGCCAGCAGCCCCACCAGAACCGTCGCCGCCGCGACGGACGTTGCACGTCGTTTCATCGTTTCCCCCGCTTGTTGTTGAGTGCTGAAACTGAAAAACGGCCCCTTGCGGAGCCGTCGAAAAACAGGTGAGCCGGTCAGGGCAAGAACGCCGAGAGCCGTTGGTACAACGTGGCTTCCAGGCTGTTCGCACCGTCGGCCGTGTGCAGCAGCAAGGGCGACCCGTTGCTGTCCTTGAACGTGCTGTTGAACGCCGTGTCGAACGCGACCGCGAGGCGGCCGTCCTGCGCACCGGGCGCGTTCGGCGCACAGACGTTGTATTCGCCCGACGGCATGCCTTGCGTCTGCGATGCCGGCGGGATGATGCCGTTCGGAATCGGTTGCGCACACGCGGCCATCGCGGCGGCCTTGTAGGCGGCGATGAACGTCGGGATGTTCGTGAGGCCGTAGCCGAGGCCGCCCGGCGCGCTGCTGGTCAACAGGCCGATCGTGGCCTCGTACGCCGGGTACGACGTGCCCATGTCGCCGGCCGCCGTGCCGTTCGCCGGCAACAGGTCGGTCGCTTGCACCGCGGCCAGGACGCTGGCCTTGCTGCCCATCGGCAGTTGCGAAACGGTCGTCGCCATGCCTTCCTGGAACCAGGCTTCCATCCCGCCGAACGGCTCGGCGAGCGAGTAGAGCGCCGCGTGCGTGCCTTCGTGGCGGAACAGGTCGAAATAGCGCAGGCCCGGTGTGCCGTCGGTGTACGACGTGGCACCGGGGTAGCGGGCGTCGAAGTTGGCGCTGTCCGCCGCCATCAGTTGAACGATCACGCCGGCCGGACCTTGGGCCGTCTGGCCCGTGACGCTCCCGCCGGTTTCGCCCGCGCTCTGGCCGAGGGCGGTGTCCACGCACAGTTGCACCTTGTTCGTTCCGTCGAACGCCACACCCGACGCGGGCAAGCCCAGCGCCGCACGGATTTGCGGTACCGCTTGCTCGAACAGGTCGGCCGCGACCTCCTGGGCCTTGAGGCTCGCGCCATTGGTCGAGAAGACGATCACGTCCGGGGCATCGACCACCGTGGTCGAGGTGACGGCGGTGTTCGAGCAGTTCGACTGCATTGGGCTGTTGCCCACGCTGAACGCTGGGCCGGCGTAGTTCGTAACCACAGCGCCCGCGATGCTGGCCGGGACGGTGTACTGCGCTAGCAACGTCGCGCCGTTGCTCGCCGTCGGCGTGCTGGGCGACGTGGTGCCCGTGCCGGTCGTGCCGCCGGACGAACCACCGCCCGACGAGCCACCGCCACCACCGCCGCAGGCGGCCAGGGCCAGGGAAACGGCCGCAGCGGCGGCCAGCGTTTTCAGCGTTGTGTTGCGCATGTGAAACCCCCGAGTGGTGCGGTTCATCGTTGAACCTGCAAAATTCGTCAAGTGTTCGACCAAACCTGCATTCGGCGTCATTCTAATGTGTAACGGACGGCTTGACACTTGCATCGTGTGTCAAATCAGACGTTTTATGCAGGTGAAAATCGTGGTGGCAAAAGGTACGAAACAGCAGAGCGGGCGCGCGTTGATCGACGGGATCGGTCAACGCCTGGCCGCGCGGCGCAAGGCGCTAGGGTGGACGCAGGCCGTGATCGCGGAAAAGATTGGCGTGGCCGAGGAAACCATGTCGAGGATGGAAAGCGGCAAGGTCGCCATTTCGCTCGAACGCCTCGCACAACTCACCGACCTGCTGGACCTGCCGATGGACGAACTGCTGCTGCAAGTCTCCGAAAACCCGGGCGACGAAGCCCGAGCGCTGATCAAATCGTTGAAAGACCTGCCCCCGGCCGAGCGTGACCTGGTGTTGAACAACGCGCTCAACCTCGCCGCGCTGCTGCGCAAAAGCAAGGGCAAGCGGCAACGTTGAGCAGGCCGGCGCGTTCATGACCCGCCCCGCTCGTCGTTCCGATGGGCCGGCGGCGATTCAGCCGGCGGCGCTGGCTCCTCGCCCACGTCCAGATCGTCCATCGACCCCACATCGACCTCGCGCTCCTCGAGCAACGACGGGTTGCGCAGCGCCGCGAACATCAGCCGGCGCAACGCGCCCTCGCGGCCCAGGCCGTGGTCCGCGGCCATCGCGTCGAACTCGGCGAAGCGACCAGCCGGCACGTGCAGCATGACGACGTGGTGCGCCGACGCCTCGCGTTCGACGCCGAACGCGACCATTTCGGCGTCCGCCGTGTCGTCGAGTAGCCGGCGCAGCGCGTCGGCGAAGGTGCGCGCGGGCGACGGCCTCACGTCCGGCGGCATGGCCCCGTAGTACCAGTTACGCAGGAAGGCGTCCGTCGGTTCCGGTTCGTCGTGCAGGGCCGCGAGCGCCCGGTACAGCGGCAGCAGGCCGCAATCGTCGGCCAGGCCGATCGACAGCGCGCCTTCAGCGCTCCGGCCATACCGCACCGCGTGGTCGGTGCCGGACACCGTGACCAGCATCGTCAAGTCGGCGGTGTACGTGCTCGCCGACCCGTTGTCGGACGCGTCGATGAAGCCGAGGCGCACGCTGGCCTCGATCGCCTTCAGCGTCGCGGCGAACCGCAGCGTCTGGGCCGAGGCCCGTGCTTTCGTGTCGCTCATGACCGCGCCCCGCTCGCCGAGCACGATTTGAACGACGGGCGCGACGTGTCGGCGCCCAGCGACTCCAGCAGGGCCAGCACCTCGTTGCGCGTGCCGCGGGACGAGGTGCCCGGGTAAGCTTTGGACGTTTTGCCAAGGTTCAGGCGGACGGCCCGGTACGGCGTGACGACGCCCACCCGTTCGTCGAACCACCCACCGGCATCGACCGGGTGCCCGTGCTCAACGAGCCAGCGGACGGCGGCCAGGTTGCCGACCCTCGCGGCCTCGTGCAGCGGCGAGGTGGTGAACGTGCCCCACGTGCGCGGCAGGTCGATCGTCGCGCCCGCGTCGAGCAGCGCCTGGGCGTTGTTGAGCGCGTGCGGCGAAACAAGTGCGTTGCCGGTACCCGACGCCATGATCGCGAGCAGCAGCGGCGTGCTACCGCCCGCGTCCTGCGCGTTCACGTTCGCCCCGGCGGCGGCCAGGCGCTTGATCGCGGGCGCCCGGCCGAACATCGCGGCGAAGTGCATCACCGTGCGCCGTTGCGGGTCGCTCGGGTCCAGCGCGTTCACGTCCTCACCGGCGACGATCGCCGCGGTCAGTTCGTCGTCGTCGAGCCGGCGGATGGCCTCGAACAGCGGCGGCAAGGTGCGGGGAATGTCCTGGTCCATAAACGTCTCCTGAAAACAAAAAAGCCCGCGGGATCACGGGCTCGAACGTTGAGAAGGATCGCGGGTCAATCGGTCGCGTGCTCGTGCAGCACCGCGGCCCACAGCCGTTCCTGCCGGGCGTGACGCTGCCCGCGGTTCGTCTGGCGCTTCGTCTGCTTCGATCGGCTCGCTTTCTTCGGCTTCGATTTGCGGTCGTTCATGCGTCCACCTCGTCCGCCCACAGGTCGTCGTACGCTTTCGCGCACGCCACGCGATGCTCGCCGTGGAACGACAGGCCCAGCCACCGGTCCAGCCGTTCCTCGTCGGTGAGGTACAGGTCGCTCGACAGCAGCGACGCGGCGCACAGCGTCAGCGGCAACATCGCCCACGCGTCCAGCGGCGGCAGCACGCCGCGCAGAGCCAGCGCCGTGACGCCGGCCCCGATCAACACCGCGTCCAGGGACAGCAGGGCCATGAGGGCGACGCCGCGCAGGTTCACGCCGTGATCGCGAAACAGGTTAAGCAGGTTGCGCATGACGATCTCCAGGTTCAGCGGTTGGCCGCGGTGAACGACTGCTCCGAGTCGGCGTCGAGCGCGGGCTTGCGGCGGACGATGAGCGGCCAGGCGCCCGCGACGAAGAACACGACGCCGACGAACAGCACGGACAGCGTGAGCAGAGGAAGGTCGTAAAACGCGGTCGCACCGCCGACGGCGAAAAACACCAGCGCAATGGCGAGCGGCCAGAGGCTGGGAACAACGAAACGAGGGTCGTACGTCATGGTCAAATCTCCCGGAGAGAAAGTGTTTGAAGTTCAAGAAGGCGGCGACGGGCACGGGCCAGGCGGCGGTCCGCGTGTTTCAACCGGGCGGTGACGACGCCCGCTTGACGGTTCAGCAGGAGCGAGGCGGTGAGCGAGCCGAGGGCGAGCAGTGCCTCGACGACGCAGAACACCAACAGGTTGCCCGCGGGTTGCCGGCCAGCGGCCAGCGTGAGCAACGCGCCGAGCGTCACGCAGAACGACGCGGCCGAGGCCGACACGCTCACGCGGAAGGCGATCGACACGCGACGGAGCGACGCCTGGGCGGCGGCCCGTTCGTGCTTGTAATGGTCCTTGCGGGCCACGTAGCCATGAAGTCCGAACATCACCGTCGCGCGCCGAGCCGTGTTCATGTCAGCGGCTCCACTGGTTGCGTTTGGCCGACTCGCCGTGCAGGTCGGCGTAACGGCGCAGGAACGCCTGGCGTTCGCCAGGCGTGAGGCTTTCCATCGCGAGCAAGGCAGCGCCGATGTACGCGGTGCGCGTGACGCCCACGGCTTCACGCTCCCGGTCGACGTTCGCACCGACGCTGCGCACCAGCGCCAGAGTCGTGCGCCACCGGTCGGCCGCGTGACGCGCGAGCCAGGATCGCTGGCGTTGTGCGTTTTTCGACAGGGACATGCGGGGCTCCAAAAAGGGGAGGCGTTAGCACTAACGCCACAACCCACCCTCTCTCTAGAGAGGGCTCGAGTCAAACATCGACCGCAAAAAAAGATGGGGGCCGTAGGCCCCCGATCGCTTCGCGCGGTGTCGCCTGCGGCGGTCACTTGCCGTCCGGCGACCAACTCGTGTGCTTGCACGTCGAGCAGGCGTAGTACGTCCGGCCCGCGTTCGTGCCGGTGCCCGCGCGGGCGAGCATGTGCCCCTCGCCGCACTTCGGGCAGAGCGGCGCGGCCGATGCCGGCGTGGCCGGTTCGGCCGAGGCCGACGGCTTCAACGCGTCGAGCAGCCCCTGCAACGTCGAGGTGAGCCGGTCGATGTCGTGCTTCAGCACGTTGAACTGGCTGTCGGTTTGCTCTTTCATGTGCGCCACAACCCGCACGTTCGCCCGGTCCATGCGCGTCGCCACGTCGGCCAGCGCGTCGTCGAAAACCTTGGCCGCGGCGGCGGCCACCTGGCGCCGGATCGACGACTCCATGTCGTCGTACAGGGCGCGCTGCTGCTCCAGCACGCGCTCCGTTTCTGCCTGGCCGTTGGCCGCGCGCAGGGCGGTGTCGTGGACGTACTCGGCCAGTTTCAGGCCGGCGGCGTCGGCGGCCCGCTGAACGGTCGCCACCTCGCGCTCGCTGAACCGGATGCCTTTAAAGACGGTGCGGGTTTCTTTCACGGTGGTCTCCAGGATCAAAGGCGCTTGCGCGTGGGCGCGGATGCGGGCTGGTCGGCGACCGGTTCGGGTTGCACGTCGGCGGCCTGGCGCAGCGCGCGGGCCTCGTACGCCACATGCGCCGCTTCGCGAAACCGGTTGTAACGAACGTCATGGCGATCCGCAGGGTTCGCGGGCGACCAGTGGGTTACGTTGAACAGCAGGGCGCGCACGACGCCCAACTCCCCGTCGTTTTGATCATCGCGATGCACGGCGGGCTGGTAGTTACCGGCCGCGTCCACATCGGACAGGTCGATCTCGCGAGGAGCCGGGTTCAGACCTTGGCGGTAGAACCATTTGCACGGGAACGCACGCAGCCGGCCGTTTTGCAGATCGGCCCACAGCACCGCGTTGCGCACCGCCCACAGCACCGGCACCCCCCACGTGAGGATCGACAACGTGGTGATCGTGGCCGGTCGGGCGTTGTCCGCCAGACCGCAGACGGCCCAGGCCGCGTCGTACGCATCGAGCAGTGATTCACGCGTGACCCTCACCCATTCGTCGCCCACGAGCAGGAACAGGTCGTCGTTCCGGTTCACGGCAAACCTGCCGTCGGCAAGCAACGCGTCCCGCACTTGCAACGCCGCCCAGTGCGGCCCGCGCTGTTCCAGTTCATCGGCGGTCGGCGGGGCCGGGTCAAACCCGGGCAATGCCCGGACCGGCGGCGGTTCTTGGTAGAACGCCTTCGGCGAGGTTTCGGGAACGTCGATCGTCGGCGACCGTGCGAACGTCCGGCCCTGCCGCGCCACCAGCCAGTTGGTGAGGGCGACCGGCAAGCGGACCAGGCCGAAGGCCGCGAGCACGCCGAAGGCGATGAGCAGCACGTTGAAACACTGCTGTACCGTGGGCATGGCGGGGCTCCAATAAAAAAGCCCGTGCGTCACGGGCTCGAACGTTGAACAACAGGGAAGGGTCAGGCCGGGGCGCGGGCCAGCCGCATGTAGTGCTTCAGGTACAGCGCACGTTCACGGTCCGGTAAGGACAACCAGGCGAGCAGCGCCGCGCCCAGGTGATCGCTCACGCGGGCGGTGGCGGTCGCCTGTTCCGGCCCGGTCAAGCCGTGGCTTTTCTCGACCCAGGCCGCGTGCGCGGGCACCAGAGCCTTCACGTCCGCGTAGACTTTGCGGACGATCGACGTACCAACGGCTTGCCGCGTCGCCTGCCGGCGAGCGCGTGAGGCGCGAGCGCGGACGGTGCCGGGGCTGGTCATGACGTGGCCTCGTCGTTCATGGCCGCCAGGCTGCTGAAGTCGAACGACGGTCCGTCGTGCGCGTCATGGGGCGCCTGCTGTTCATCGGGCGCCTCGATCGACGCGGTGGCGGGCACCGGCACCGCGTCGTCCGGCTGAACCGCGGCGAGTTCCTGGTACCGCTGAACGGCACGGACGCGGTTTTTCATCGGCTGCTCACGAAACGCCAGCAGCGCCGCGCCGAGGTAGTCCGCCATGCGGACCCGGCGCGGCTTCGCCGATCCGTCGGCCTTGCCGGTTTTCTTGCCGGCGGGCGCTGCGCCGTCGGCGCCCTGGCCTTCGGCCACGTACGCCTTGAAGTCGTTCAGGTGCGCGTCGTACACCTCGCGCACGATCACCGTGCTGACGAGGCGACGACGGGACGCCCACCTTGCGCGGTTCGCGTTCACGCGGGCGGTACTTTTCACTACGGGGTCGGTCACGGCGGGCCTCCGGTTAGCAAGTCATGAAACACCACGACTTCAGTACTACCAGGCGTTGCCGGGCCGTCAACCCCTCACGCTCCGGTACGTCCCACAGCACCATCGCGACGCGTCCGACCGATGGTCTGCCGCTCACCGGGCGCGCGCCCGGTCGCCGGTTTTGTTTTTCGGGCGAACGCGGCCCGATCGCTCACCCGTCGAAAAACGCCTGTTTTGCCCGTTTTGTTGCTTGCTGCGCTCGCTGGCCTTGTTCATGAAACGGGCGGCGATGTACGGCCCCATCGCACGCACCGTTCTCACGTTCAAGTCATGAAACGGGCACCACGAACGGCACGGTCTGAAGGATCGCAAGGCATGAAACGGGATGCGGGCAAGGCATGAAACGGCGGGGGCAGCAGGTCATGAAACAGACCACCGCGCACCCACGAACGGCACCGTCAGCAAGGCATGAAACAGAGCAGAGGTAAGGCATGAAACAACGGGACCAGAAGCGACGACGAAACCAGGGGGCGACGCATGAAACAAAGGGGCGTCGATGAGGGCAAGAGCAACAGCAAAGGCATGAAACACCAGAAGCAACGGCAACGGCAAAGGCGGGGACGACACATGAAACAAAGGCGTGTCGTCCGAGGCAACGGCAACGTCAAAGGCATGAAACACCCAAACCCGTCGGTGGTGGAAAGGCGGGGTGAAAGCATGAAACGCAGCGGTGTCGGTGTCGGCAGAAGCAAAGGCGCCGACTTCCACAGCACATACAGCGCTCCGCGCGGTACCCATTCCGCGCCTGCGGCGCGGCTGTTCGCCTGCGGCGCTGTATGTGCAGCAAGGCGTCCAGGCGTGAACCTCGCAGTACACGTTTTTCGCGCCCGGTGAACCTCGACCGACCACGAAAACCGGCGAAACGCCCGACCAGCAAAGCGTGCAGTGAGGTTCACGTTTTTATGCGTTCGCCATATCGCGGTGAACCTCGTGATTCTTTGACTTTAGGACGGCCTGGAGCGAGTACTGAAACATCCGCCGCACGCGGCGCTCGACAGGAACCCTCGCCATGAACAGTTTCAACTGCCGCCTGCCCGACGGCGACCTTCAACGCGTCAAAGACCTCGCCCAGGCCGACGGCGTGAGCATCACCGAGTGGTGCCGCCAGGCCGTGCGCGATCGCATCGCCGGCATGTCCGCCGTCGCCGGCATTCAGCGCGGCTTTGCTGAAGCGTTGCGCGATTTTCAGCGCGACGTGGCCGCGCAGGACAGGCAACGGCACCAGGAACTCGCGGCCGTCATGGCGTTGGTGGCCGAGCGCCTGACCGGGCAGAAACCGACCGCATCGGCCCCGGCCACCCACGCCGCATCGACGGCATCCACCCGCCCCGACGCGTCCCGCCCTCGCGCGGGCCAGGTCGCTAACGCCTGACGGCCTGGAGCATCCCATGAGCAAGAAAGCCAACGACGGCATGGTGTACTGGTTCGCACCACCGCCCAACATTGCGCCCTCGCAAAAATACGCGGTGCGGGCCACTGCCATCAAGGACGCGCTGCCCTCGCTGCTGCTGTACGTTATTTTCCTGCCGGTGGTCTGGCTGCTCTGCCCCGGTGATCCGGGCATGAACGCGTTGGTGGCGATTTGGGATGCGTTCGGGGCGCTCCTCAACGCCGCGACGCACGGCCGGTTCTTCACCGCCGAGGCGTACGACTTCAGTTGCCTCTGGACCTACCACAGCGCGGCGGTGCTGGCCCGTCTGGGGCTGGCCGCACTCCCGACGCTCGCGCTGGCGACGTACCTGTACCTCGACATGATGACCCCACGCAACAACGTGGTGTACCTCGACGGTCCGCGCCTGCTCGACGGCGACGAGGCGGTGGCAGCGGCCATTCGCGAGGCGCGGGGGCGCAGCGTTTCCGAAACGCTCACCCGCGAGGGATTCATCGCCGCGTTCCGGCAACTGATCCACCCGCCGAAGAACGACCCCTACATGTCGTTGTGCCCTTCGACCGGCATGTTCAGCCGGACGTGGTGGACCAAGCACCTCATCATCGTGGGCAAGATCGGGTCGGGCAAAACGATGATCCTGCTGCACATCCTCGACCAGATCGTGCTCGCCAAGACCCTGGCCGGCGCGAAGAACCGGGCCAAGAGCATCATCCTCGACGCCAAGGGCGATTTCACGTCGTTCTTCAAGCGGGCGATGATCCTCAACCCGTGGGACAAACGAACGGGCGTGTGGGACATCGCCGCCGACCTGGCCGACGTGTCGTCGGTCAAGAAGTTCGCGGCGTGCATGTTGCCGGTCAGCGGCGGCAGCGGGAAGTTCTTCGACGAGGCCGCGCAGAAGGTGATGGTGGCGATCGTCCGAACGCTGCACCACACCCACGGCAACAACTACGGGTTCACCGAACTGGCCGCACGCCACCGGCTGGGCCAGAAGGGCCTGGCCGAGTTGTTCGAGCCGTTCGCCAAGGTCGATCCGTACATCGAGATGGCGTACAACGACGTGAAGAACCCGGGGCAGGCCGTGGACAGCGTGCTGTCCACGCTGTCGAACGGCGCGGCCATGCTCACCGACCTGGCGATGGCCTGGCCGACCACCGTGCCGAACGACGAGCGCCCGCGTTTCTCGTGCCGGGGCTGGGCGCGCGACGACTGGAAAGGACCGCGCCACATCATCCTGCGCGGCAAGAGCGGCAACCCGTTGACCGAGGCGTTCATCGCGGCGCTGTTCAACATGCTCACGCCGCGGATCATGGACCTGCCCGACAGCAAGGGCCGCAACCTGTTCATGGTGTGCGACGAGTTCACCGCGCCCGGCAAACTCGAAATCATGCCGCTGATCGACAAGGGCCGTTCCAAAGGCTGCTGCGTGATCCTGGGGTTCCAGGACGCGAGCCAGATCACCGAGAAGTACGGCGCGGAGACGCAGAAAACCATTCTCTCGACCATCGGCTCGAAGATCATTTGCCAGGTCTCGGCCGGCGAGACGGCCGACAAACTGTCGGACGCGCTCGGCAAGCAGCGGGTGCTGATCACGAACAAGAGCAGCAGCGAGACGCCCGGGCAGGGCAAGGCGAGCGTCACGAGCAGCCAGCACGAGGAAACGCGTACCACCGTGCCGCCGCACGAACTCACCGACGCCGACGTGATGGGGCCGCGCAAAGTCCCGAAAAGCGAGGACGCGCCGGCCGGGTTCGTCGTGCGCGCGATCCTGTCGATGGGCAAGGACGCGTTGCGCCTCACGTGGCCCGGCCACGACACGGACGCGCGCATCAAGCGCCCGGTCGATGACGAGGCGGAATGGGCGCTGCCGATCACCGGCCCGCTGTCGCCGTTGCCGACGACGGAAACGGACGAGCCCCCGCCGCCCGCCGGCTCGCCGGAATCCGAGGACACGGCCACGGCCACCGCGACCAGCTGCGAAGGCGGTCAGGACGATGCCACGGCGAGCGCCACCGCCGACGACGACAACCCGGCCGACGAGGCCGGCCCCGAGACCGCGAGCACCAGCGAAGGCGGTCCCGACGACGGCGACCCCGACGACCTGATGGGCCTGCTCGACGACGTGGCCGATCCGATGGACGACGACGCCGACGAGGGCGGTGGCCTGGTGCAGGCGATCGAACCGACCGAGCCCCAGGCGCCGGCCGAGCCGGTCGCCGAGGCGACGGCCGCGATCGAGCCGGGCGAACCGCTCGACGACGGGTCCGCCGACCGGCAGCAGGTCGTCAGCGTCATCACCCACGACGTGCCCGATCCCGTGGCCGCCGCGAAACTCGCAAGCGAGGAACCGAAGGAGACCGTGGGCGCCGACCTGGGCGAGGTCGCCAGCGAGGTTGCGCAGGACTACGCGGCCGATGCGGTCGGCGAAGCGCTCCACGTGCCCGGGCTGGGCGGTCTGCTCGACGTGGCGAAACTCGTGGACATGTACCACGAGAGCAAGACGCCGACCGGGCCGACGACCAAGCAGACCATCACCACCATCCGCGGCCGGTGATCGGCAACGCCCCTTCTATATATAGAGGGGGCGTTGGCTGGACATCGCACCGTTCTGGAGCGACGATGGACTGGCGTTAGTGCTAACGCCAACCGTTCGAGCCCGTGATCCCACGGGCTTTTTTTCGTTTACGAGGACACCCATGTTCGTCAGCGAACCGCTCGACAGCCGTGGCGCCACCAAGGGCAAGCGCGGCAAGCCCGGCGTCAACATGATCGACTACATTTTCGAGGAGCACGAGCACCAGCCCGGCTACCTGCTCGACGGCACCGAGCACGACACGAGCGCCTGGCGCGGCGACCTCGCCAAGGCGCTCGGCATCGAGGGCCAGCCGGTCGATCGCGAAACCTTGTGGAAGCACGCGCAGGGTTTCATGGGCAACGGCCTGAACGACGTACCCAACGCGGGCGTGCTCGACGACGTGACGGACGCGAACGGCAAGGTGACGACGCCCGCGCACAAGGTCGGGCACGCGATGGTGCTGTCGAACGGCAAGGACTTCAGCCTGGCTTACGCCGCCTCGCCCGAGCACGTCCGCGCCCGGATGCTCGACGCCAGCGACAAAGGCGTGCACGACGCGATGGACCTGATCCGCCGGTACACCGACGGCCGCATCGGCAACAAGCCCGCCGAGACGCGCGGCCTGCTCTACACGACGCACCAGCACTGGACCGCGCGCCCGGTGCTGGGCAAGGAAGCCAGGGACGGGCAAGACCCGGCGCTGACGCCGATCGCGGCCGGCGTTCAGAAAATCTACGGCGAGCATCAGGCCAACCTGCACGTTCACATCATGCTGCTCAACGCGGCCCTGGTCGATGACGGCACGCCCGAGGGCAAGGTGACGGCGCTCAACGACCGCGACCTGTACAACCGGAACCTGCAATACGCCGCCGATATGGTCTACAAGGCGACCACGGCGCGCGAACTGATGGACCTGTTCCGTTACGAGAAGGTCATCGAGCGCGACGTGGACGGTAACGAGACGGGCCAGATCGACTACCGCATCGTCGGCTTTTCGCAGATGGCGCTCGACCTCTCGTCCGACCGCCAGGCCGAGGCGTTGAAGCGCGCGGCCGAGAAAGGCATGAAACTCAGCGATGCGTTCTACCAGACCCGCGCGGGCAAGGACAACGAGCCGACGTATGCGGAACTGACGGCGCCCGGCGGCTTGTGGGAGCGCCAGATCGGCGGGCTGGTGGCCGGCGGCCACATGGTCAGCCCCGCCGACCTGCTGCGCCAGCGTGAGCACATCGGCCTGGGGCCGCGGGACGACGAGACCATCATCAAAAACCTGCACGGCCGGTTCGGCATCAACTTCTCGCGCGTGGACATGATGGGCGAACTCGCCAAGGAGCACGGCCCGCTGTTCCCGGCCACCGCCCGCGAGCAGGAGGCACTGGTCGATCGCTTCATCGAGCGCAACGACCTGGCCCGCTACACCGCCGTCGAGCGCGCCGGCCTGCTCACGTACTCGTCGGGCTGGTACGTCAACCAGGAACAGGCGTACATGCAGAGCGTGCGCGAGCGCGCGGGCGATCGGAGCACCGCGCTCACCGGCGACATCGACGCCTACATGGCGGCTTACGAGGCCAAGAAAACCGCCGAAATCAGCCGCAAGGAAGGCCGCGACATCGACCCGATCCAGATGACGGACGAGCAGAAGGCCGCCGCCCGTATGCTCGCCGGCCCCGGCGGCACGGTGGTGCTGCGCGGCTGGGCGGGCACCGGCAAGAGTTTTTCGATCGGCGCGATGACCGATGCCTGGAAGTCCGAAGGACGCGAGGTGTACGGCCTGGGCCAGGCATGGACCGCCGCCACGATGCTCGAAAGCGAGTCCGGCGTCAAAGGCATGTCGGTCGCCTCGTTTCTGGCGAAACTCGAACAGGGCAAGGTCGAGCTGAAGCCGGGCGCCGTCGTGCTCGTGGACGAGGGCGGCACGCTCGACGTGATCACCGGCCGCAAACTTCAGGCGGCGGTGGACGCCGTGGGCGGCAAGTTCGTGCTGATGGGCGACGACGAGCACCAGCAGCAGGCGATCGGCGTGGGCGGTGCCCAGAACGCCGCGGTCCGCTCCGGCGCCCCGATGGCCGAGATGACCAACATCAACCGGCAGCGCGCCGGCCGCGTCGTCGGCACCGACGCCGCCGGCCGCGAGGTCCGCAGCCACAAGAGCATTTCCAACCTGCTGTACGCCAAGAAAGGCAAGGCCGCGCTGGAAGCGTTGAGGGACGAGGGCATGATCGAGGTGGTCGATAAGGGCTACCAGGTCGAAATCGCCACGCTCGCCCAGCGGTACGTGGACGCGAAAAAAATCGACTGGAAGACCGGGCAGACCGTGACCGACGCACAGGGCAAGGCGGTGCCGTTGCCGTTGCACGGCAAGGTCATGCTGGCCGGCGAGAACGCCGACGCCGACGCGCTGAACCAGGCCGTGCGCGGCCTGCGGCAGCAACGCGGCGAGGTGGGCGCCGACTTCACGGTGTTCGCTTACAAGAACAACAACAAGAAGGACCAGCAGCAGATCACGATGGGCGTGGGCGACCTGCTGCGGCTGGGCAAGGTGACGGCGGTGTACGACCTGAACGACCCGACCCGCAAGGCGATCAAGGACCAGCGCGCGGCGGACCGGGCCGCTTACGAGGCCGCCAATCTGGCCGCCAAGCGCCAGATCAAGGCCGCCGAGAAGGCGGGCCAGCACGAGAAGGCCGCGGCGCTCGACGCCAAGCGCCTGGCCGCCGAGAAGGCGTTCCAGGAGCGCGACGTGCGACTCCAGGCGCAGCAGTTCCAGCACACGCCGGACGAGCACGCGAAGCACCAGCGGTTGCAACAGTACTTCAGCCGGAAGATCCGCGACGCGGCCGGCAACCCTGCCGAGGTGGCGAAACTGACGAAGCAGCGCGACGACGACGCGTTGAAGTTCCGATTGAGCGAACTGGGCGTGCAGAACGGTACCAAGGCGGTCATCCGCGCCGAGCGCGACGACCCGAAGCACGCGGGCGAGAAAATCATGACGCTCGAAATCCTGTCGGACCTGCCCGACGACATCAACGCCCGCGGCGAACGCCGCACGGTCGACCTGTCGACCCGCGATTACAACCGGTTTCAACTGGGCTACGCGGGCACCAACTTCAGCGCCCAAGGCCAATCGAAGGAGGCCGCGTTCGTCTACGCCGCCGGCATGGCCGACCACCAGAAACTCGTGCCGGCGCTCACGCGCCACAAGGACCGCATGACCATCGTGGGCGACGAGCAAGCGATCGACGGCCTGGTGAAAGCGATCGAAACGGACAGCCTCAAAAAACTGTCGGAGGACGTGCTGCGCGACAAGACCGTGCTGAACGCGGGCACCCAGCAACGGCTCGCCGACCAGCAGGCCGCCGACCAGGCGCAGCGCGACACCGTGGCCGCGCACGCCGAGGCGACGCTGGCGACGTTCAACCTGCCGGTGCGGGCCACCGTGCACGACGCTCGCCGCGACGTGATCGCGTCGATGGCCGACGAGCACGCCAAACGGGCCGGCGAACCCAACGCGCTCACCGCCGTGGCGAACCCGGGCGACGCCCAGGCGGTCAACGCGGCGATCCGTGAGCGCCTGAAGCAGGACGGGCGCGTGCGCGGCGACGAGGTGGCCCTGACCGTCACGCGCGGCGCCGAGGCCACAAAGGGCGCCGAGGTCAAGACCCTGTCCCTGGCCGTGGCCGAGGGCGACGTGCTCGCGTTCAACAGCCCGAAGGCCGCGGCCGTGACGCACGGCCTGACCGACCCGGCGAACGTTCGCCTGGCCGTCCTGAACGTCAAAGGCGGCGAGCAGCCGGAAATCCGCGCCCGCGTGATCGGTACGACCGAGCAGCACCCGGACCACGGCCGGGAACTGACCTTGACCCACGGCGCGGGCGTCGAGCACGCGCACGCCGTGCCGCTCTTCCGGGCCGAGAAACTGGCCGCCGGCAAGACGGTGCAGGTCATGGCCGCCGAGGACGGCCGGGTTGACCTGGACGCGTTGCGCAAGGTGCAGGCCGGGGCCGACGCCGTGACGGTACGGGGCACCGGCCAGGCGTTCAGCGCCACCGCCACGACGATCGGCAAGACCTTGCACGACCGCACCGACACGACCGAGCGCGCGCAAGCGGCCCTGTATTCCCTCACCGATCGCGGCGACCGCGCCCCGGTTCAGGTGGTGCACGACGAGCGCAAGCCCGAGGCGTTGAAAGCGCTGGGCCGGGCGTACGTCGAGAGCGCCGTGCACGACCGCGACAAGATCGCCACCGCGGGCAACGTCGGCGGTGTGCGCCTGGTCAACCAGGCCGTGCGCGAAGCGCTGCGCGAGGCCAACCTGCTGGGCGAGCAGGACGTGGTGGTGAACCCGCGCACCAAGAGCCCGCTGGCCCTCGCCGACGGCGAGCGCCTGGTGTTGCGCAGCGAGAAAGGCGCGTCAGCGTTCAACCTGGCCGAGCGGCTGGAAGCACCGGCCCAAGCCACGTACCGCGTGCGCGGGATCGAAGCGGCCCGTGACCAGGGCGTGTCGGCGGTGTTGCAGGTCGAGAGTCCGAACCCGACGGACGATGGCCGGACGTTCACGGTCAACGACCGGGCGCTGGCGTACATGACCCACGCGTACGCCACGACGCACGAGAAGGCTGCAGCCCTGAACCGGGCCGAGGTGCTGGCGTTCGTCACGGACAAGGACAAGCCGCAGGCCGTGACCAACGTTCTGACGAACCCGGCGCGCGGCACGGTGTACGGCACCACGCGCGACGTGCAGGGCCTGACCGGGAAGATCGACGGCGCGCAGCGCGTGGCCGCCGAGGCGCTGGACCGGGCCGCGTCGATGCAGGGCCGTGTCGGCCAGGATCGCGACCACGCGCTCCGGCAGGTCGAGCAGCAGAAGCAGCAGGCGGTCGAGCAGACCCGAGCCGCCGAGCAGGCGCAGAAGGCATTGGCCGAAGCCCAGGCGCAAGCCCGGCGCGACGCCGACCTGAAAGCCGTGGCCGAGGCCGTCGCGGAGAAGCGCCAAGCCGTCGAACGGCAGCAGCAGGAGCAACAGCGGCAGCAGCAACGGGGCCGGGTGCGGGAGGTCGAGCGGGACGGCCAGCAGCGCGGCGGCCGAACCTAAAACGACAACGGGGCCGTGAGGCCCCGTTTCTCTTACGCCGCCGGAGCGTTCAGAAAGGCCCGCAGATCGCCGAGTCTGTAATGCACCACGCCGTCCGGGCCGAACGGCAGCACCCATCTGGGGCCGCGCCCTTCCTTGCGATCGGCGGACAGTTCAGCGACCGAGCGGCCCAGCAGTTTCGCCGCCTGGTCGGTGGTCAACATCAGGTCGTCGGCCCCGCTCTTCAGCAGTTCAGCCAGCACGGTGGCGTCGTTCAATGCGTTGCTCATGGTTTCCCCGTTTTTGTGTGGTCAAGGCGTGCTGCGCTTGCGCTGGTGCGCCGGCAGCGGTTCGGCGGTGGCCTCATCGGCCGCCGCGCCCAGGGCCGTACGGTCTTCGCCCACCTTGCGCTCGATCGCCGCCGCCTTGCGTTGCGTCAGGTACTCGTCGAGCGACAGTACCACGGCGCGGTCGTCGTCCGACAGCGCCTCGCCCAGCGTGAGCGACCGGAAGAAGTCCACCGGCACGCCCTGATGGATCAAGAACGGCCACGTGTCGTCGAGGCCGGCAGTGTCCAGGAACTCGCCGAACGACAGCGAGCCGAGCACGGCCTGTTGTTCCAGCAGCGTGGAAAACTCCCGTTGACCGAACATGAAGTCGCGCACCGCCCCCATGCGGTAACGCACCGCACCGCGCTCGCCGTACGGCTTCTGCCACTTCGGACCGGTCCCAGCCTTGCGGTCGTCCTCGACCTGCTCGTACGACCGGTTCGTCAGCATCGCGACCTGCTGCGGCGAGATCCACATCTCGTCCGATACGGTTTTACGGTCTTCGAGGCTCGCGATCAAAAGCAAGTCCACCTTGGTGAGTTCGTCGTTCTTTTTTGCCACGGTCGTGTCCAGTGCGTCCTGTTGTTGCGTGCCCGAAATGGTACCGCACCCGGGAGCCAAAGGAGCCAGGACGGGGAACGACGGGGAAAAGCCGGGTTCAGCAGGTAGCCAAGAGGGAGCCAAAACCAAAAACTGCCGACAGGGAACCAAGCCGGGAGCCACGGCGGAAGCGTTGAAAAAGGCGGGAGGTTCGGCGAGGCCGTCGGGCGCAAAGCCTTGCTGGACAAGGATTTGGCGGAAATGAAAAAGGCCCGGAGAACCGGGCCTTTTTGCGATGTTGGGTGGTGGGGCGTGAGTGACTCGAACACTCGACCTACGGATTAAGAGTCCGCTGCTCTACCAACTGAGCTAACGCCCCCGACAGAAGCGAAATTATGCATGGCTTTTCTGGACATGGCAAGCCCTTTCTGCATATTTCCCGAAAATATTTCGTCACGACAACGCGACCTGACGGCGGGATAACGAGCCATCGCAGTTTCCGCGCTCCCGGTATGATGACGTCCAACCTGTTGCGCGGCGGTCGCGCAACGTTTTCTGGACATTCGAAGATGGACGAGAACGCAGTCCGCGAATTGCTCGATCGCCTGCTGGCCCCGTGGGTCCGCTCGCTCGATCTGGTCCCCGTATCGATCGGCGACGACAGCGTCACGCTGCGCCTGCCGTTTTCCGGCGAATTCCGCCATTCGGGCGGCGTGATCTGCGGTCAGGTATTCACGGCCGCCGCCGACACCGCGATGGTCGTCGCCATCTCGGCCGCGCTCGGCGAGTTCCGGCCGATGACGACCGTCTCGCTGAACACGAACTTCATGCGTCCGGTGCGCAAGGGCGACGTGCTCGTGACCGCGCGCGTGCTGCGAATGGGCCGCAACCTCGTATTCGGCGAAGTCGAACTGTTCGACGAGGACGGCAAGATGGCCGTCCACGCGACGTCGACCTACGCGCTGACGAACTGAGCGGCGCGATGTTCGACCAGATCGTTTTCGCGGGCGGCGGCAATCGCTGCTGGTGGCAGGCCGGTTTCTGGGACGTCGCGCAGCCGGCGCTCGGCCTGCGCCCGCGCGTGATCGCCGGCATTTCGGCCGGCGCGGCGACGGCCTGCATGCTGTACACGCGCGATGCCGCGTGGGTGATGCGCTATTACGAAGAGGCGCTGCGCGAGAACCGGAAGAACGTGTACTGGCGCAATCTGTTCGGCCGCGAGCCGGTGTTTCCGCACTACCGGATCTACCGGCAGGCGCTGCTCGACATCTACGGCGAACCGTTCGCGCAGCTCGCGAGCGCGCCGGAGATCCGTATCGGCGTGTCGCACGTGCCGCGCTGGCTCGGCGCGCGCAGCGCCGTGGCCGCGGGCCTCGTCGCGTACAACATCGAAAAGTACCTGCGCAAGACGCTGCATCCGACGCTCGGCCGCACACTGGGTTTTCGTCCCGAATTCGTGCGCGCGCAGGATTGCGCGCACGTCGACGAGCTGGCCGACCTGATCCTGCAGTCGTCGTGTACGCCGCCGTTTACGCCGGTGCTGCGGCGCGGCGGCCGGCCCGTGCTCGACGGCGGGATGGTCGACAACGTGCCGGTCGGCGCGCTCGACGCCTCGCCGGGCGACGTGCTGGTGCTCGTCACGCGGCGGTATCCGCGTCCGCAGATGTTCACGGTCGCGCACGGCGATCAGCGTCGGCTATACGTGCAGCCGTCGACCAAGGTGCCGATTTCCAGCTGGGATTACACGAGCCCGTCGCAGATGCAGCACGCATACGATCTCGGGCGCCGCGACGGCGAACATTTCCTCACGCGCGTCGGCGCGATGACGGACGGCCGCGTCGCCGCGTGAAGCGGCGCGCGGCGAGCGATCAGCGCTTGCGGACCGGCAGCAGCGCTTCCGGATTGACGACGCTCGACGTGTCGCCCTGGTCGAACGCGAGGATGTTCTTGAACGCGGCGCTGAAATACAGCTCGTAGCTTTCGCGTTCGACGTAGCCGATGTGCGGCGTGCAGATCACGTTTTCCATCCGCAGCAGGCTGTAGCCCTGCAGGATCGGCTCGCTTTCGTACACGTCGATCGCGACCATCCCCGGCCGGTTGTGCGACAGCGCGTTGACGAGCGCGTTTTCCTCGAGCAGTTCGGCGCGGCTCGTGTTGACGAGCAGCGACGTCGGCTTCATCCGCATCAGGTCTTCCTGCTTGACGATCCCGCGCGTGTCGTCATGCAGTCGCAGGTGCAGCGACAGCACGTCGCTCTGCTCGAACAGCGCTTCGCGGCTCTCGGCGGCGGTGTAGCCGTCGGCGCGCGCGGCCTCGAGCGAATGTTCGCGGCCCCAGATCATCACGTTCATTCCGAACGCCTTGCCGTAGCCGGCGACGAGCCGGCCGATCTTGCCGTAACCCCAGATGCCGAGCGTCTGCCCGCGCAGTACCTGGCCGAGACCGAAGTTCGGCGGCAGCGCCGACGTCTTCAGCCCCGACTGCTGCCACGCGCCCTGCTTCAGGTTCGCGACGTATTGCGGAATGCGGCGCTGCGCGGCCATCACGAGCGCCCACGTCAGTTCGGCCGGCGCGATCGGCGAGCCGGTGCCTTCGAGCACCGCGATCCCGCGGTCGGTACACGCGTCGAGATCGATGTGGCTCGAAATACGCCCGGTCTGGCTGATCATGCGCAGATTCGGCAATTTGGCGAGCAGTTGCGAGGAGATCGGCGTGCGTTCGCGAATCAGCACGAGCGCCTCGACTTCCGCGAGGCGGCTCGCGAGTTGCCCCAGCCCGCGCACCGTGTTGTTGAAGACCTTCACGTCGTGGTCGGCGAGCATCTCGAAGCAGTTCAGCTTGCGGACGGCGTCCTGGTAGTCGTCGAGGATGGCAATTTTCATGGTGAGCGGGGTGGTGTTGCGCGTTGAATCCGGCAGCGGCGGCGCACAGCGCGCCCGTCCCGCGCGGCCGGGGCCGACATGATGCTACGCCGGCCGCGCCCGTGGGGCCTTTTTAACAGGTTGTTACGCTCCGCCGCAATCGGCCGCAGCCGTCCCGCCGCCGCGCAACGTCGACCGCCGGGGTGCGATGTTGTGTCGCATCAAACACGTCCTTCCTGATTCGGCCGCCTGGCGGACGAGATTCACCCAATTGTTGCTCCAATCAGAATAATTGGATCAATTATCCGCGCAGACCAAGGATGTTTGATGGTTTTTATCTCGATTCGCGGACGCGATAGGCAACTCTGCATCTTTTCCGCTGTCGTAGGAGAATTACGCATTTGCTTCATCTTTTTGAAGTTGTAACAGCGGCAGGAGTCGTTTATGGATCATTTGCAGTCGATGCGCGTGTTCGTCAAGGTTGCGGATCTCGGCAGTTTCGCGCGGGCCGCGAGTGCAATGGATATCTCGAACGCGGTCGCGACGCGCCATGTCGCCGATCTCGAAGGCCGGCTCGGCACGCGGCTGCTGAATCGCACGACGCGCAGCCTTTCGCTGACGGAATCGGGGCAGGTCTATCTGGAGCGTGCGCGCCAGATTCTGGACGAGCTCGAGGACGTCGAGCAGATGGTCGTCGCGCGCAATCACGAGCCGGTCGGCACGCTGCGCATCGTCGCGCCCGTCGTGTTCGGCCTGCATAACCTCGCACCGGTGCTGCAGTCGTACACCGAACAGTTCCCGAAAGTGGTGCCGGATCTGACGCTCGTCGATCGGCAGGTCGATCTCGTCGAGGAAGGCTTCGACGTCGGCATCGTCGTCACGCGACAGATGCGCAGTGCGAGCATCGTCACGCGGCGTCTGACCACGGGCTGCATGACGGTATGCGCGACGCCGAGCTATCTGGAAAAGCACGGCGTGCCGACGCATCCGGAGCAGCTCGCCGAGCATCCGAGCCTGAGTCTGCCGACCGAATACTGGGGCGACGAGCGCGTGTTTACGGGGCCGGACGGCGAAGTGCGCGTGCGTCCGACCAACGTGATCGTCGCGAACAACACCGCGATGCTGCGGCAGTTCGCGCTGCTCGGAATGGGCGTCGCGATCCTGCCGAGCTACCTGATCGGCGGCGACATCGCGCGCGGTGCGCTGGTGCGGCTGCTGCCCGATTTCAAGCTGCCGCAGGTCGAGATCAACATCGCCTATCCGAGCCGGCGCCATCTGCCGGCGAAGGTGCGCACGTTCATCGATCACCTCGTCGAGTACTTCAGCAAGTCGACCGACGCGACGATGGGCGAGCAGTGGGCCGCGCAGGGCGCGACGCTCCCGCCGATCGGCGTCGAAACGCGTGCGGAGCAGCCGGAACCGGCGGCCCCGAACCTGTCGCCGCGGCTGCCGCGCGCGGGCCGTCAGCGCGTCTCGGCGCCGTCGCCGCTGTAACGGCGACGCGCGGGCGCCCGAACGGGCGCGCCAAAAAGAAAACGCGGATCGAGCGATCGATCCGCGTTTTTTGTTTGCCCGACGAAGCCGGCGCGCCGGCGGGCCGCCGCGATGCGCGGGCGGCTCGCGGCGCCGCTCGTTACGAGCCCGTCTTGCGCGTCGTCGTCTTGCGTGCGGCGGTCTTGCGTGCCGGTGCCGGCTTCTCGTCGGCGCCTTCGGTGACGGTCTCCGCGTCCTTCGTCGCCGATTTCGCCGTCTTCTTCGCGGCGGCCGCCTTCGGCTCCTTCTTCTCGAACTCGAAGCCGATCTTGCCGTCCGGCTGCTTCACGAGATACGCCTTGAAGTTGCGGCCCGTGCGCGACGACTTGAAGTTCGGCAGCAGATCGGTGCGGCCGTCCGCAAGCAGCTTGGCCATCTGCTCGCGCGTGATTTCCTGCTGCAGGATCACCTTGCCGGAGCGGAAGTCGCACGTCTTCGGGTTCGCGACCGAGTGCTCGCACACATAGCTCATCCCGTGCTCGAACACGCGGCCCTTGCACTTCGGGCACGTGCCGACCGGCTCCTGCGCCGAGAAGTCGGGCGCTTCGCCTTCGTCGCCGCCCTGATCCTGCCCGAAATCGAACTCCAGCTTGTAGTTCTTGATTTCGTCGTCGAACGTCAGCTTCAGGATCGCCGAGAACGGACGGCCCATCTTGCTGCGGAAGCCCGACAGCGGACCGATCTCCTTCTTCTGCAGCAGCTCCTCGACTTCGGCGATCTCGAACTGCCGGCTGCCCGGAATCTTCGAGATCGAGAAGTCGCACTTCGTGCACGCGAAGCGCCGGTAGTTCTCCTTCACCTGGCCGCCGCAGTTCGGGCACGGCGTTTCGAGCGTCGCGTAATCGCCGGGAATCGTGTCGGAATCGTATTCCTTCGCGCGCTTGACGATCTGCTGCGTCATGCGCGCGATTTCCTGCATGAATGCGTCGCGTCCGAGGTTGCCGCGCTCCATCTGCGACAGCTTGTATTCCCATTCGCCCGTGAGCTCGGGTGCGGTCAGTTCCTTCACGCCGAGCCCGCGCAGCAGCGTCATCAGCTGGAATGCCTTCGCGGTCGGGATCAGTTCGCGGCCTTCGCGCACGAGATATTTCTCGCCGAGCAGGCCTTCGATGATCGCCGCGCGCGTGGCCGGCGTGCCGAGGCCCTTCGCGGCCATCGCCTCGCGCAATTCGTCGTCCTCGACGAGCTTGCCCGCGCCTTCCATCGCCGACAGCAGCGTCGCTTCCGAGTAGCGTGCGGGCGGCTTCGTGACGAGCGCGACGGCGGCGATCTCGTCCGTCTTCACCTTCTCGTCCTTCTGTACCTGCACGAGGTTCGCGTCGGCGCCTTCGGCGTCGCGCCCGTAGACCTGCAGCCAGCCCGGCTCGACGAGCACCTTGCCTTCGGTCTTGAAATGATGGCCGGCGACTTCGGTGATGCGCGTCGTCACGCGGTATTCGGCGGCCGGGAAGAACACGGCGAGGAAGCGCTTCACGACCATGTCGTAAAGCTTCTGCTCGGGCTCGGACAGCGATTTCGGCGCCTGCAGCGTCGGGATGATCGCAAAGTGATCGCTGATCTTCGAATTGTCGAAGATCCGCTTGTTCGGCTTGACCCAGCCCTTGTCGAGCACCTGCTTCGCGTGCGGCAGGTAGTTGTGGCTCTCCTTGAGCATCTCGAGCGTCGACTTCACCGTGCCGATATAGTCCTCCGGCAGCGCGCGCGCATCGGTACGCGGGTAGGTCAGCACCTTGTGCTTTTCATACAGCGCCTGTGCGAGGCCCAGCGTGTTCTTCGCGGAGAAGCCGAAACGGCTGTTCGCTTCGCGCTGCAGGCTCGTCAGATCGAACAGCAGCGGCGACAGCTGCGTCGACGGCTTCGATTCCTCGCTGACCGTGCCGACCTGGTCGCGACACGCGGCGACGATCGTTTCGGCGGCCGGCAGGCTCCAGAGCCGCGAATCGCGCTTCTCCGGATCGAATTCGTCGCGCTTGAATTTCGGGTCGAACCACTTGCCTTCGTAGAAGCCGGCCGCGCACGCGAATTCCGCCTTCACTTCCCAGTAGTCGCGCGGGACGAAACGGCGGATTTTCTCTTCGCGTTCGACGACGATCGACAAGGTCGGCGTCTGCACGCGCCCGACGGTCGTCAGGAAGAAGCCGCCGCCCTTGCTGTTGAAGGCCGTCATCGCCCGCGTGCCGTTGATGCCGACGAGCCAGTCGGCTTCGGAACGGCAGCGCGCGGCGTCGGCGAGCGGCTGCATGTCGGCGTCGCTGCGCAGATGCGCGAAACCGTCGCGGATCGCCTGCGGCGTCATCGATTGCAGCCACAGGCGCTGGACCGGCTGCTTCGCCTTCGCGTGTTGCACGATCAGGCGGAAAATCAGCTCGCCCTCGCGCCCCGCGTCGCATGCGTTGATCAGGCGATCGACGTCCTTGCGCTTCATCAGCTTCGTCAGCACTTTCAGGCGCGACTCGCTCTTTGCGATCGGATTCAGGTCGAAATGCGGGGGGATGACGGGCAGATGCGCGAAGCTCCATTTGCCGCGCTTGACCTCGTACTCTTCCGGAGCGGCGATTTCCAGCAGGTGGCCGACAGCGGACGAAAGCACGTATTCGTCGCTTTCGAAGTATTCGTCATGCTTGGTAAAGCCGCCCAAAGCGCGCGCGATGTCGTTCGCGACAGAAGGCTTTTCCGCAATGATCAGTGCTTTGGACATGACAGATGTGTGTTGGTAGACCGGGTTCGCCGGTGTGGGTCCCTTTTACGACGGCTTTATAGCACACGCCGCCGCGACGGCGGCCGGACGTGTAAAAAGCGGCCCATCATAGAGGGGGGGCGCAGCGGCGGCAAGCGCCCGGTACGGCGCGAGGCCAAACGCGCGAACGCCGACTCGTGAAAAATGCGCGCGGCCGGCCGCGCTCAGGCCTCGACCGTCAGCACGTTGCGCAATTTCGGTGCGTGCGGCGTGCCGGGCACGGCGCTCAGGTCGGACAGCATGCGTTCGACGATCGCCGCGTGCGGCAGCACCGTACCGAAAAAGCGGGCCGTATGGGCGTCCTCGATCAGGATCGTCGGGAAGTTCTCGACGTCGAGATCGTCGAGCCGATCGGCGTGGGTTTCGATGTCGATCCAGGTGAAGCACGCGTTCGGATGCGCGTCGGCCAGCTGGTCGAACAGCGCGCGGTAGTCGCGGCAGGTGCCGCACCATTCGGCGCACAGGCAGGCGACGAGCAGCGTGGCGGGATCGGCGAGACGCTCGGCGATCCGATCGGCGTCGGTGTCGAGATTCAGCGCGGGCATGAGTTTCCTTCGAATGTCGTCGGCGGCACGGCCGCCGCTATGCGGGGGAATGTAGCACGCCGCGTGCAGCAGGGTTGGGCGGCCCGTCGAGCCGACCGTAGCGGCCGCCGGGCAGCGGCGCGACGCGACCGGCCAGCTCGAGCGCGAGCAGCGCGCGGTGCAGTGCATCGTCCGGCAGCCCGCAGCGCTCGGCGAGCCATTCGTATGTGACAGGGCCATATCCGAGCGCCGTCAGCACGGCCTGCTCGGCCGGGCAGGCGGGCAGTTCGTGGGCCGCACCCGGCGTGGCGGCGTCCGGGGCGGCGGCGGGCGGAGACGCTGCGGCAGCGGTCACGTTGTTGAGGTCTGCCACGCCGACGTCCGCACGCGCATCGCCGGCGGCCGGTTCGACGCTCGTGTGCGCGCCGCGCGCCGCAGGCTCGCCGAGCCCGTATTCCTCGAGGATGTCGAGCGGCGTCGCGGTGAGCTTCGCGCCGTCGCGGATCAGCGCGTGGCAGCCCTGTGCGAGCGGCGCGTGAATCGAGCCCGGCATCGCAAATACGTCGCGGCCCAGTTCGTTCGCCAGTCGCGCGGTGATCAGCGAGCCGGAGCGCGGCGCGGCTTCGACGACGAGCGCACCGAGCGCGAGCGCCGCGATCAGACGGTTGCGCTGCGGAAAGTGCGACGCGCGGGCCGGCGTGCCGAGCGGCCATTCGGACACGATCGCACCGTGCGCGGCGATCGCATGCGCGAGCGCATGGTGGCGCGCCGGATAGACGAGGTCGGCGCCCGTCGCGATTACCGCGATCGTGCTCGACGGGCCGTCGAGCGCGCCCTGGTGGGCGGCTGCATCGATGCCGAGCGCGAGCCCCGACACGACCGTGAGCCCCGCATCCGACAACGCACGCGCGAAGCGCGCGGCGTCCGCGAGCCCCTGCGGCGTCGCATGCCGGCTGCCGACCACCGCGATGCCGCGCGCGTGCAGCAGGTCGAGCCGCCCCTTTACATATAGCAGCGGCGGCGGATCGTGCAGATCGCGCAGGCGTGGCGGATAGGCCGGATCGTCGAGCGTGACGATCGCGTTGCCACGCACGTCGAGCCACGCGAGTGCGGCATCGGTGCGCGCGTCGAGATCGGCGCGCTCGCTCGCGCGCACGGCGCGCACGGCGGTCGGGCTGCTCGCCGCGGCGATCGCATCGTCCGGCGCGCGCAGCAGTGCGTCGGCCGACCCGAATGCGTCGAGCAGTGCGCGCAGCACGGCCGGCGGCAGCGACGGCGCGTGCGCGAGCCGCAGCCACGCGCGCAGCCCGGCACGCGTCAGCGCTTGCGGCGACATGAGATTTCCCTCGACGGAAGCGGCCAGCGAACGGCGTGACGCCATGATAAAATTTTCATCATCCGAAATACTCGACGAGGCCGCGTGCGCAGGCGCGCGGCCGAATGCAGGAGGCGCGATCCGCGGCATTGATTCGCCGCGCATCCGCCTCATCTTCATTGCATCCCGGCGGCAGCGCCAGCCGGCCGGATGGCCGATGCGGCACACCGCTTCACCGAATACCGAAAGACCATGGCTTTGCTGAACATTCTTCATTACCCCGACAAGCGGCTGCACAAGGTCGCGAAGCCCGTCGACAAGGTCGACGACCGCATCCGCAAGCTCGTTGCCGACATGGCCGAGACGATGTACGCGGCGCCCGGCATCGGCCTCGCGGCGACGCAGGTCGACGTGCACGAACGCGTGATCGTGATCGACGTGTCCGAAGACAAGAACGAGCTGCGCGCCTTCATCAACCCCGAGATCATCTGGTCGAGCGACGGCAAGCAGGTCTACGAAGAAGGCTGTCTGTCGGTGCCCGGCATCTACGATGAAGTCGAGCGCCCGGACCGCGTGCGCGTGCGCGCGCTCAACGAGCAGGGCGAGACGTTCGAGCTCGACTGCGAAGGCCTGCTCGCCGTATGCATCCAGCACGAAATGGATCACCTGATGGGCCGCGTGTTCGTCGAATACCTGTCGCCGCTCAAGCAGAGCCGGATCAAGACGAAGATGAAGAAACTCGAACGCGCGATGTGACGCGCGTTCGCCGAGACCGACCCCGAACGCTGTCATGACCCATACGTTGCGCGTGATTTTTGCCGGCACGCCGGAATTCGCCGCGGCCGCGCTGGCCGCGATCCACGACGCCGGTTTCGCGGTGCCGCTCGTGCTCACGCAGCCCGACCGGCCCGCCGGGCGCGGCATGAAGCTGCAGGCGAGCGCCGTGAAGCGCTACGCGCTCGAGCACGGGCTGCCCGTCGCGCAGCCGCCGTCGCTGCGCCGCGCCGGCAAGTATCCGGCCGAGGCCGTTGAGGCGATCGAGCTGCTGCGCGCGACGCCGCACGACGTGATGGTCGTCGCCGCATACGGGCTGCTGCTGCCGCAGGAAGTGCTCGATATTCCGCGCCACGGCTGCATCAACATCCATGCGTCGCTGCTGCCGCGCTGGCGCGGCGCCGCGCCGATCCATCGTGCGATCGAGGCCGGCGACGCCGAAACGGGCGTCACGCTGATGCAGATGGACGCCGGGCTCGACACGGGCGCGATGATCCAGGAATCGCGCATCGCGATTGCGCCCGACGATACGACGGCGACGCTGCACGACCGGCTAGCGGCCGACGGCGCGCGGCTCATCGTCGACGCGCTCGCGCGGCTCGAACTCGACGGCACGCTCGCGGCGACGCCGCAGCCGGCCGACGGCGTGACCTACGCGGAAAAGATCGGCAAGCACGAAGCCGCGCTCGACTGGCGCAGGCCCGCGGACGTGCTGGCGCGCCAGGTGCGCGCGTTCGATCCGTTCCCCGGCGGCGTCGCGACGCTCGACGGCGCCGCGATCAAGATCTGGGCGGCCGAGCCCGCCACCGGGCGCGGCGACGCGACGCCCGGCACGATCGTCGAAGCGGCGCCGGACGGCGTCATCGTGGCGTGCGGCACCGGCGCGCTGCGCGTGACGCAGTTGCAGAAGCCGGGCGGCAAGCGCCTGCCGGCACGCGAATTCCTCGCCGGCTCGCCACTCGCCGCAGGCCAGCGTTTCGCATTGCCCGACGCGGGCTGAGCAGCCGGCGAGACGCCATTCGACACGCTGCGCGGACCGCGCGCAATCGGCCGAACGGCCGAGTCGCGCGGCCTGTCCGGCGCGCGTAGAATTTCCCGGCATTCCCTGTTGCGAGGCTTTCATGTTCGGCATCGTCCATTTCGGTTTCTTTCTGCCAGCGGTGTTCCTGCTGAACGTCACGCCCGGCCCCGATACCGCGTACATCGTCGGCCGCAGCGTTGCGCAGGGCCGCCGCGCGGGCCTGATGTCGGCGCTCGGCATTTCGGCCGGCTGCTGCGTGCACGTGCTCGCATGCGCGTTCGGGCTGACCGCGCTGCTCGCGGCATCGGCGGCCGCGTTCACCGTCATCAAGCTGGTGGGCGCCGCCTATCTGATCTATCTCGGCGTGCGCATGGTGCTCGCGAAGCCCGCCGCCGCGGCGCCGGCCGCCGGCACCGCGTCCGCGTCGCCCGCGAAGCCGCTGCGCCAGCTTTTCCTGCAGGGCTTCTGGACGAACGTGCTGAATCCGAAGGTCGTGCTGTTTTTCGTGTCGTTCTTCCCGCAATTCGTGGCGGCCGACAGCCCGCACAAGACGCTCGCTTTTCTGACCCTCGGCGCGGTGTTCGTCACGATGAGCACGATCTGGAGCGGCCTGGTCGCGTGGGTTGCGGGCAGCGTCACGCAGCACTTTTCCGGCAAGCCCGGCGTCAAGAAATGGCTCGATCGCACGGTCGGCAGCGCGTTCGTCGGGCTGGGGCTGCGGCTCGCGACGGCACAGCGCTGAAATTTGAATTTTTCCGGCGAGCCCTTATCTAACAGATCGCTTACAATTTCCCGCCGCACAGTCGTGACGGCGGGTTTCCCCGACGGATAAGGAGTGGGTATGTTCAATTGGGTCAAAACGGCGATGCTGATGGCCGCGATCACGGCCCTGTTCATCGTGATCGGCGGCATGATCGGCGGCTCGCGCGGCATGACGATCGCCCTGCTGTTCGCGCTCGGCATGAATTTCTTCTCGTACTGGTTCTCCGACAAGATGGTGCTGCGCATGTACAACGCGCAGGAGGTCGACGAGAACACGGCGCCGCAGTTCTACCGGATGGTCCGCGAGCTGGCCACGCGCGCGAACCTGCCGATGCCGCGTGTCTATCTGATCAACGAGGATGCGCCGAACGCGTTTGCGACGGGCCGCAACCCCGAGCATGCGGCCGTGGCGGCGACTACCGGTATCCTGCGCGTGCTGTCCGAGCGCGAGATGCGCGGCGTGATGGCGCACGAGCTTGCGCACGTGAAGCACCGCGACATCCTGATCTCGACGATCACCGCGACGATGGCCGGTGCGATCTCGGCGATCGCGAACTTCGCGATGTTCTTCGGCGGGCGCGATGAAAACGGCCGGCCGGTCAATCCGATCGCAGGCATCGCGGTCGCGTTGCTCGCGCCGATCGCGGGCGCGCTGATCCAGATGGCGATCTCGCGTGCGCGCGAGTTCGAGGCCGACCGCGGCGGTGCGCAGATCTCCGGCGACCCGCAAGCGCTCGCGAGCGCGCTCGACAAGATTCATCGCTATGCGGCGGGTATCCCGTTCCAGGCGGCCGAAGCGCATCCGGCCACCGCGCAGATGATGATCATGAACCCGCTTCACGGCGGCGGTCTGCAGAATCTGTTCTCGACGCACCCGGCTACCGAGGAGCGCATCGCGCGGCTGATGGAAATGGCGCGCACCGGCCGCTTCGACTGACGGCGCCCGTCCGCGGCGCCTGTTCCGCGGCCCTTCCCCGATCACCCCGCATGCGTCGCGCTGCGGGGTGATTCATTTGCGCGTCGTCCGGGCCCCATCCGGTCGCACGCTACAATGCGCGGTTTGGGATCGGCGCGGCGTCGGCGTCGCGCGGCTCCCGCTCCGCTTGCCGATTTCGCTCCGATGACACGAACCCGTTCCGCTTCCCCGTCTTCCTCCGGCCGCGCCGCACGCCTGTCGGCATTGCGCGTCGCGCCCGACTCGCTCGGCTTCGCGCTCGACGCGGCCGCGCAGGCGGTCGATGCGGTGCGGCGCGGCACTGCGTTGCCGGCCGCGCTCTCCGCGGTGTTCGCGCAGATGGCATCGGGCGCGCAGGCGCTCGCGCGCGGTGCGACGCAGGACGTCGCGTATCGCACGATGCGCCGTCTCGGCAGCGTCGACTGGGTGATCGCGCGCCTCGTCGGCAAGGCGCCGCCCGCGCACGTGCATGCGGTGCTCGCCGGTGCGCTCGCGCTGCTGCTCGACGCGGACGGCGAAGCGGCGTATCCGCCGTTCACGGTCGTCGATCAGGCCGTGACCACGATCGGCGCGCGGCGCGAATATGCGTTTGCGAAGGGGATGGTAAACGCCGTGCTGCGACGCTTCCTGCGCGAACGCGACACGCTCGTCGCCGCGATGCATGCCGATCCGGTCGCGCAATGGAACTACCGCGCATGGTGGATCGACGCCGTGAAGCGCGCATGGCCCGACGCCTGGCAGGCAATACTCGCGGCCGGCGACCGCCAGGGTCCGCTGACCTTGCGCGTGAACGCGCGTCGCGCGAGCGTCGACGCGTATCTCGGCACGCTGCGCGATAACGGAATCGAGGCCGCCGCGATCGGCCGGCATGCGGTGCGGCTCGCGTCGGCGCTGCCGGTCGAGCGCATTCCGGGTTTCGCCGACGGCATCGTGTCGGTGCAGGATGCGGGCGCCCAGCTCGCGGCCGAATGGCTCGGCGCGCGCGACGGCATGCGCGTGCTCGATGCCTGCGCGGCACCGGGCGGCAAGACCGGCCATATCCTCGAACTCGCCGACGCGGAAGTCGTTGCGCTCGAAAGCGACGCGAGCCGCGCGACGCGCATCGGCGAGAACCTCGCGCGGCTGTCGCTCGCGGCCGACGTGCGCGTCGGCGATGCGGGCGCGCCCGACGCCTGGTACGACGGCCGTCCGTTCGACCGGATCCTGGCCGACGTGCCGTGCTCGGCGTCCGGGATCGTGCGACGCCATCCGGACATCCGCTGGCTGCGCCGCGAAGCCGACATCCCGGCGCTCGTAGCCGAACAGCGGCGCATCCTCTCGGCGCTGTGGCCGCTCGTGAAGCCGGGCGGCGAACTGCTGTACGTCACGTGCTCGCTCTTCCCCGAAGAAGGCGAGCAGCAGGCGCGCTGGTTTGAAGCGGCCTGCGAAGATGCGGTACGATTGGACGCGCCCGGCCAGCTGCTGCCGCGTGCCGCTTCGGGCGGAGCGGGCAGCGAAGGCGCCGCCGGCGTGCCCGACCCGACCACCGATCACGACGGATTTTTCTACGCGCGGTTTCAGAAACGGTGACGATCAAACACCTTTTTCCACTTCGGCTCGCGGCCGTCCTGCTGGTCGCGTTGACGCTGTGCGTGGCCATCGTGCGGCCGGCGCACGCCGAATCGATTGCCGTGCAGCGCGCCTCGCTGCAGGCCGACGGAAACGGCTGGAGCCTCGACGCCCGCTTCGATTTCGAACTGAACCCGAACCTCGAGGATGCCGTGAACAAGGGCATCCCGCTTTATTTCACGACCGACTTCGAATTGAGCCGCGCGCGCTGGTACTGGTTCGACGAGCAGCCGGTGTCGGTGTCGCAGACGATCCGCCTGTCGTTCCAGCCGCTCACGCGCGAGTACCGCGTGTCGACGGGCGGCCTGCAGCTCGGCTTCGGCACGCTGAAGGACGCGCTCGCGGTGGTCAAGCACATCACGTCGTGGCACGTGATCGACCGCAACCAGGTGCGTGCCGGCGAGACGTACACGGCGTCGGTGCGGATGCAGCTCGACACGGCGCTGATGCCGAAGCCGTTCCAGGTCGACGCGGTGAACAACCGCGACTGGACGCTCGCCTCGGACTGGAAGCGCTTTACGTTCACGGTGGCCGAACGTGCTAAATAAAGTGCGCCGCGCGACGAGCGGAAAGAGCCTCCTCATACGCGTGATCGTGTCGACCGTCGCGATCACCGCGCTGCTGCTGCTCGTGCTGCTCGCGGCCGCGAGCGCGAACACCGAATTCTTCGATCGCTACTACTCGTGGCTGTACGCGGCGAACATCATCGTCGCGCTCGTGTTCCTGCTCGTCGTGCTCGGGCTGATCGGGATGATCGTCGTACGCCTGAGGAAGGGCAAGTTCGGCACGCGGCTGCTCGCGAAGCTCGCGATCTTCTTCGCGCTCGTCGGCGTCGTGCCGGGCGGCATCATCTACATCGTGTCGTACCAGTTCGTGTCGCGCAGCATCGAGTCGTGGTTCGACGTGAACGTCGAAACCGCGCTGACGGCCGGCCTGAACCTCGGCCGCGGCATGCTCGACGCGTCGCTGTCCGATCTGCAGACGAAGGCGCGCTTGATGTCCGATCAGCTCGCGAGCGTCGATGCGAACACGAACGGCACGACGCTCACGCTGCTGCGTCTGCGCGACCAGTTCGGCGTGCAGGACGCGACGATCGTCGAGCCGAGCCGCGGCGGTTCGGGTGCGTCGCCGGATCTGCATATCGTCGCGCAGGCGTCGGGCAATTTCGCGGCGCTGATTCCGGACGATCTGCCGACGCCGCTGATGCTGAGCCAGGCCCGCGAGCACGGCGCATATGCGGCGATCGAGGGCGAAGTCGACGGCGATCCGCGTGCGCACGGCGCGAAGGGCGCGCTGCGGCTGCGCGTCGTGCGGCCGATTCCGGACGCGACGACGTCGATGCTGCAGCCGGCCGAACGCTTCCTGCAGCTCACGCAGCCCGTGCCGCCGACGCTCGCGCACAACGCGGACGCCGTCCAGCGCGCCTATCGCGAGTATCAGGAGAAATCGCTCGGCCGCACGGGGCTGCGCAAGATGTACATCGGCACGCTGACGCTCGCGCTGTTCCTCGCGACCTTCATCGCGATGATGCTTGCGCTCGCGCTCGGCCAGCAGCTTGCGCGGCCGCTGTTCCTGCTCGCGCAGGGCACGAAGGAAGTCGCCGAAGGCGACTACACGCCGAAGCGCGAGATCAAGACGCGCGACGAGCTCGGCTTCCTCACGCAGTCGTTCAACGCGATGACGCGCCAGTTGTCCGAGGCGCGGCTCGCGGTCGAGAAGAACCGGATCGCGCTCGAGCATTCGAAGGCCTATCTCGAAAGCATTCTGGCGAACCTGACGGCCGGCGTGTTCGTGCTCGATCGCCAGTTCCGGCTGACGACGGCCAACCGCGGCGCCGAGCGGATCTTCCGGCAGCCGTTCAATTCGCTGATCGGTACGACGCTCGACCAGATCGGCGTCGTCGCCGGGTTCGGCGCGATGGTGCGCAAGGCGTTCGCGGATCGCGAGGCGGCGTCCGACAGCGGCAGCGGCGATACCGGCCACTGGCAGCAGCAGTTCGCGGTCGAAGTGCCGGGCGAGACCGATCCGCTGACGCTGCTCGTGCGCGGCACGCGGCTCGTGTCGACGGTCGAAGGGCAGGCCGACGATCCGCAGACGTCGGGTTACGTCGTCGTGTTCGACGACATCTCCGACGTGATTTCCGCGCAGCGCTCGGTCGCATGGGGCGAGGTGGCGCGCCGGCTCGCGCACGAGATCAAGAACCCGCTGACGCCGATCCAGCTGTCGGCCGAACGGCTGCAGATGAAGCTGTCGGACAAGCTCGCGCCGCACGACGCGGACGTGCTCAAGCGCGGCGCGACGATGATCGTCAACCAGGTGGCCGCGATGAAGCGGATGGTCGACGACTTCCGCGAATACGCACGCACGCCGCCGGCCGTGCTCGCGAACCTGCAGTTGAACGATCTGGTGAGCGAAGTGTTGGGGCTGTACGGCGTCGGCGAAGGCAAGAATCCGATCGTCGTCGAGCTCGCGCCGTCGCTGCCGGTGATTCGCGGCGATGCGACGCAACTGCGTCAGGTGATACACAACCTGCTGCAGAACGCGCAGGATTCGGTCGCGGAGTCCGAGCATCCGCGTGTGTTGATCGAAACCAAGACAGTAGAATATGGCGACCCCGACGCCGAGGGCAAAACGCGCGTCGCGGTTCGTCTTACCGTGTCCGACAACGGGCCCGGTTTCCCGGCGCGCATCCTGACGCGCGCGTTCGAGCCTTACGTGACGACGAAGGCGAAGGGTACGGGGCTCGGGTTGGCCACGGTCAAGAAGATCGTCGACGAGCATGGCGCGCGGATCGATCTGCGCAATCGCATGCACGGCGAGACCGTCGAAGGTGCGCAGGTGTCGATCCTGTTCCTGCAGATGGCGAGCGATGCGCCGAATGCGGGGCCCGACGGAGCGGCGCCCGCGGCGGCGTCGGCCGCCGGCAAGCCGGCCGCCGGACGGTCGGCCTCGACGAAGACAAAAGCAAGTGAGCAGACAAAGGCAGCGTAAATGGCAACCATCCTGGTGGTAGATGATGAAATGGGCATCCGGGAATTGCTCTCGGAGATCCTCAGCGACGAAGGACACGTCGTCGAGGCGGCGGAGAACGCGCAGGCTGCGCGGGAATACCGGCTGAATCAGGCGCCCGATCTCGTGCTGCTCGATATCTGGATGCCGGATACCGACGGCGTCACGCTGCTCAAGGAATGGGCGGCTCAGGGCCTGCTGACGATGCCGGTCATCATGATGTCCGGGCACGCGACGATCGACACGGCCGTCGAGGCGACGAAGATCGGCGCGCTCGATTTCCTCGAGAAGCCGATCGCGCTGCAGAAGCTGCTGAAGGCCGTCGAGCACGGGCTCGCGCGCGGCGCGGCGCCGGTGTCTGCGAATGCGGCGGCGAAGGCCGGCGCGGGGCAGGCGGCGGGGCCCGCGGCAGTCGCGTCGGCGGCCGCGCTGCCGACGCTCGGCGACGACGTCGCAGCGGCGCTCGGCCTCGCGGGCCAGACGGCCGCGATTCCGTTCGACATTCCGCTGCGCGAAGCGCGCGATGCGTTCGAACGCGCGTACTTCGAATACCACCTCGCGCGCGAGAACGGCAGCATGACGCGCGTCGCGGAAAAGACCGGCCTCGAACGCACGCACCTGTATCGCAAGCTCAAGCAGCTCGGCGTCGAACTCGGCAAGAAGCCGTCCGAAGGCGCGGCGTAAAAAATTTCACGAAAAGGGCTTGTACAGTTCAAAAGAGGTCGCTATACTCTCGTTTCTTCGTTGGCCCGGTAGCTCAGTTGGTAGAGCAGCGGATTGAAAATCCGCGTGTCGGTGGTTCGATTCCGCCCCAGGCCACCAGCAGTTCCAACCCCAAGAATCGTCAGGTTCTTGGGGTTTTTCGTTTGGGGCGGGTCTCGCGTGCCCGGCAGCATTGGCGGCGGCGTGATAAAATCCGTGCCCGCTCAATGACTTAGCGCACCGCCCTCTGCATCCGGCGCAATCGGTCGAATGTCCGCGCCGCGATGCCGCGCGATGGGCGGTATAAGCGCCGTACCGCGTTGACGGGCTGCGGCGCTGCCTATACTGGTCGCGCCGGCGCAGGCCGGCACGCGTCGGGCCGTTCGGCGGCAGCCGGCCATCGGGCGCAGTGCGACGCGAGCCTATACATTCACGGAGTATCACGGTGATTCGGACAGACGCTAAAGACGGCGCGCTCGTGCTGTTTTCCGGCGGGCAGGACTCGGCCACGTGCGTGGCGTGGGCCCTCGAACGCTACCAGACGGTCGAAACGCTCGGCTTCGACTACGGCCAGCGCCATCGCGTCGAACTCGAGTGCCGCGAAGGCGTGCGCGAAGCGCTGAAGCGGCAGTTCCCCGCGTGGGCGGACCGGCTCGGCGACGATCACATGATCGATCTGTCGGTGCTCGGCGCGATCAGCGATACCGCGATGACGCGCGCGATCGAGATCGAGACGGCTGCGAACGGCCTGCCGAACACGTTCGTGCCGGGCCGCAACCTGCTGTTCATGACGATCGCCGCGGCAATCGCGTATCGTCGCGGGCTGCGCGTGCTGGTCGGCGGGATGTGCGAGACCGATTTTTCGGGCTACCCGGACTGCCGCGACGACACGATGAAGGCGCTTCAGGTCGCGCTGAACCTCGGGATGGACACGCGCATCGTGCTCGAGACGCCGCTGATGTGGCTCGACAAGGCGCAGACTTGGCAGCTCGCCGAGCAGCTCGGCGGCCAGGCGCTCGTCGAGCTGATTCGCGTCGAGACGCATACCTGCTACGTCGGCGAGCGTGCGGAACTGCACGACTGGGGTTTCGGCTGCGGCGAATGCCCGGCATGCAAGCTGCGCAAGCGCGGCTACGAAGCGTATCTGAAGGGCGAGCGGGTGACCGAAGCGCCGCTGTGACGCGGCGTGCGGGCGGCGCGGGCCGATGAACGGATTCTGATCGACAACGAGCGGCGCAAGCCGGACGAAGGACGATGACTTACGCGGTCAAGGAAATTTTCTACACGTTGCAGGGCGAGGGCGCGAACGCGGGCCGGCCGGCCGTGTTCTGCCGGTTCGCCGGCTGCAATCTGTGGTCGGGCCGCGAAGAGGACCGTGCGCAGGCCGTCTGCCGCTTCTGCGATACCGACTTCGTCGGCACCGACGGCGAGAACGGCGGCAAGTTCAAGGATGCCGACGCGCTCGTCGCGACGATCGCGGGCCTGTGGCCGGACGGCGAAGCGCACCGCTTCGTCGTCTGCACGGGCGGCGAGCCGATGCTGCAGCTCGACCAGCCGCTCGTCGACGCGCTGCACGCGGCCGGCTTCGAGATCGCGATCGAGACGAACGGCTCGCTGCCGGTGCTCGAATCGATCGACTGGATCTGCGTGAGCCCGAAGGCCGATGCGCCGCTCGTCGTCACGAAGGGTAACGAGCTGAAGGTCGTGATCCCGCAGGACAATCAGCGGCTCGCCGATTACGCGAAGCTCGACTTCGAGTATTTTCTGGTGCAGCCGATGGACGGCCCGTCGCGCGACCTGAACACGAAGCTCGCGATCGACTGGTGCAAGCGGCATCCGCAGTGGCGCCTGTCGATGCAGACGCACAAATATCTGAACATTCCCTGAGCCACGGCTTTTTGACATCGTGCTGATTACCCGAAAACTCGAATTCGACGCGGGCCACCGCATTCCCGATCACCGCAGCCAGTGCCGGAACCTGCACGGCCATCGCTATGTGCTCGAAATCACGCTGCGCGGCGATCTCGTCGATACCGAGGGGGCGCCCGATCGCGGCATGGTGATGGATTTCGCCGACGTGAAGGCGCTCGCGGTCGAGCACCTCGTCAGCAAGTGGGATCACGCGTTCCTCGTCTACGCGCGCGACGAAGTCGTGCGTTCGTTCCTCGAGCAGATGGCCGATCACAAGACGGTCGTGCTCGACCGCATTCCGACCGTCGAAAACCTCGCCGCGATCGCGTTCGACATCCTCGCGAGCGTCTACGACGCGCATTACGGCGTGAACCTGCGCCTCGAGCGCGTGCGGCTCTACGAGACGCCGAACTGCTGGGCCGACGTCGAGCGCGACGCAGCCCGCTGATCTGCGCCGCATCGGGCCGCCGGCACGCTGGCCGGCGCGTCCGGCCGCCGCAGCGCGCGCGGCGCCTCCCTCCGCGTTTTCCTACCCGCATTCCGCCCGACGCCGCGCTATGATCGCTGCGTGAGGCGGCGAAGCGCTGCCCGTCGCGCCGTCGCGCGCGACCGACACCCCTGCCGTTGCTTGTCCCGTTCGATTGCCTGTCCGCCGGGAGGCCGTATCGATGAGCACGCTGACCAATTCCCTGAAACAACGTCTGCACGACGGCGACGAGCCGCTGTACGGGCTGTGGCTCACGCTCGCGAGCGACACGGCGGCGGAAGCGCTCGCGCACGCGGGCTACGACTGGCTCTGCATCGACATGGAGCACGCGCCGAACGACAGCCGCGACGTCGCCTCGCAGCTGCGCGCGATGGCTGCCGCACGCCTGCCGACCGAGCCCGTCGTGCGCGTGCCGGCCCGCGAGCCGTGGCTCGTGAAGCGCGCGCTCGACGCCGGCGCGCGCACGCTGATGTTTCCGTGCATCGAGACGGCCGACGATGCCGCGCACGCGGTGCGCCTCACGCGCTTTCCGTCGCCCGAGTCGCCGGACGGTGTGCGCGGCGTGGCCGGCATGGTGCGCGCGGCGGCGTTCGGGATGCGGCGCGACTACGTGCAGACCGCGAACGCGCAGATCGCGGTGATCGTGCAGATCGAATCCGCGCGCGGCATCGACGAGGTCGAACGGATCGCCGCGACGCCCGGCGTCGACTGCGTGTTCGTCGGGCCGGCCGATCTCGCGGCGAGCCTCGGTCATCTCGGCGACGTCCGACATCCGGACGTCGAATCCGCGATCGCGCGCGTGCTCGCGGCCGGCCGGCAGGCGGGCGTCGCGGTCGGCATCTTCGCGTCGGACAGCGCGAGCGCACGCCAGTGCCGCGACGCCGGCTACCGGATGATCGCGCTGTCGGCCGACGTGATCTGGCTGCTGCGCGCGACGCGGCAGGCACTGCAGGAGGTGCGGTCATGAGCGCGGCCGATGGCGCGTGTCGCGGGCGGGCCGCGCGTAGGGCGCCGCGCGCCGCACGGCTGGCGGCGGCGCTCGGCCTCGGCGCGCTATGCGCGGCGGCGGCCGCGCAGCGTGCGCCGCATGCGCAGCCGGAACCGGCGCGCGAGACGCAGTCCGCGATCGCCGACTACAACGCGGGCGACTATCGCGCGGCGCTCGTCCAGTTCCATGACGCGGCCGAGCGCGGCAATCGCCTCGCGCAGTTCAACTACGCGATGATGCTGCTGACGGGCGAAGGCGTGACGGCGAACGTCGACGAAGGGCTGCGCTGGCTGAAGCGCGCGGCGAACGCGAACATGTCGCATGCGCAGTACGTGTACGGGCGGATGTTCGACGACGGCGAATTCGTCGCGCGCAATCCGGCCGAAGCGCATCGCTGGTTCCTGCGCGCGGCGAAGCAGGGGCACGTGCAGGCCGCGCTGTCGCTCGCGAACCAGTTTCTCGACGGGCGCGGCACGCCGCGCGACAACCGGCAGGCGTTCCTCTGGTACAAGCAGGCCGCCGATGCGGGCGAGCCGACCGCGCAGTACGTGACCGCGTCGTTCTACGAGCGCGGCGGCGACGGCGTCACGCGCGATCTGAACATCGCGCGCGCCTATTACGCGGCGGCGGCCGCGCAAGGCGACGAGACGGCGGAACTGAAATACCAGGAACTGAGCGCGCGGCTGAAGGCGCAGGGGCCGGGCGCGGGCGGCGGCGCGCAGGGCGATTCGCACGCGGCGCCGCAGTAAGGAGCGCGCGCTGCGCGCACGGGCGGCCGGCGCCGCCTGCGCTCAGCTTTTCATCAGCCGGCGCTGGCGGCCGACGCTCATGATCATCCCGATCGCGATGCCGAGCGTCGTGAGCGCGGTGCCGCCGTAGCTCATGAACGGCAGCGGCACGCCGACCACCGGCAGCACGCCGCTGACCATGCCGATGTTCACGAACGCATAGACGAAGAACGCGAGCGTCAGCGAGCCCGCGAGCAGCCGTCCGAATAGCGTCGCGCCCTGCGCGGCGATGTACAGCCCGCGCGCGATCAGCGCCATGTAGAGCGTGAGCAGCACGAGGCCGCCGACGAGCCCCCATTCCTCCGAGAACACCGCGAAGATGAAGTCGGTGTGCTTTTCCGGAATGAATTCGAGGTGCGCCTGCGTGCCTTTCAGGTAGCCCTTGCCGAGCACGCCGCCGGAGCCGATCGCGATCACCGCCTGGATCGTATGGAAGCCCTTGCCGAGCGGGTCGGACGTCGGATCGAGCAGCGTGCAGACGCGGTGCTTCTGGTAGTCGTGCATCAGCGGCCACTGCACTTCCGGCTGGCAGATGCGCTCCTCGAACACGGCGATCGAGCCGACCGCGATCACGCCCGCGACGAGCACCGGCACGATCAGCTTGAACGACAGGCCGGCCAGATAGATCACGAAGAAGCCGGCCGCGAACACGAGCAGGCCGGTGCCGAGGTCGGGCTGCTTCGCGATCAGGCCGACCGGCACGAGCAGGATCCCGAACGCGGCGACGAAGTCGTACCAGCGCAGTGCGCCTTCGCGGCGCTGGTAGTACCACGCGAGCATCAGCGGCGTCGCGATCTTCAGAATCTCGGACGGCTGGATCACGACGCCGACGTTCAGCCAGCGTTTCGCGCCCTTCTTGGTCATGCCGAACAGCGCGACCGCGACGAGCAGCGCGACGCCGAACGTATAGAGCGGGACCGCGAAACGCATCAGCGTCGTCGGCGGAATGTTGGCGATCACCCACATCAGTACGAACGTCAGCAGGATGTTGCGCAACTGATCCTCGACGCGGCCCGGCATGTCGATGCTCGCGCTGTACAGCGTGACGATCCCGACGCACAGCAGCAGGAACACGATGAGGGCGAGCGGGCGGTCGAAGCCCGCGAACATCTGCTTGATCTTGTCGAGCCAGGCGCGCTTGTCGAATTGCATGCCTTTCTCCGTTAATGAGCGGTGCCGGCGTTTGCCGCGTCCGCGGCCGCCGTGGCACGAGAGTGGTCGTCGCGCGGGCCGGCCGCGAACGGCTGCCCGTCCTGCGGCGGCTTGCGCGGATCGTCGCCGGCCGGCCGGTGCGGCCGGTGCATGCGGCGCATCGGCGGCAGGCTCGCGGCAAGCGGTGCCGCTGCGCTCGCGTCGGCCGGCGGCGCGGCGCTCGCAGCGGCGCCGGGCGTGTCCGATGCGCCGGCTGCCGACGCGCCGGACGCCGCCTGCGCCGCACTGGCCGCGTTCGGCACGACCGGCTGCGGCAGCGGCTTGAAGCCCGCGGCGACGGTGACGGGCTTCGATCCGTCGCCGATCACCGGCGCGTTCACGGGCTCCGTCGCCGATGCGGCGGCCGCGACCGCCGCCGCCTCGTTCTGCGCGTTCTGGCGCTCGACGAGGTAGAAGTCGAGCACGCGCCGCGCGATCGGGCCCGCCGACTGCGCGCCCCAGCCGCCGTTCTCGACGATCAGCGCGAGCGCGATCTGCGGATGGTCGACCGGCGCATATGCGATGAACAGCGCGTGGTCGCGCAGATGCTCGGCGAGCAGGTGGCCCTTGTAGTTGCCGCCCTGCAGCGAGAACACCTGCGCGGTACCGGTCTTGCCGGCCGCCAGATACGGCGCGCCGCGGAACACCTTGTACGCGGTGCCCGACGGGTTCTCGATCACGTTCTCCATCCCGCGCTTGACGACGTCGATGTCGGCCTGCTTCAGCGGGATCACGCCGCTTTCCTTCGGCACGGTCAGATGGCGCGCGCGCGTGATGGGATCCTCGATCTCCTTCACGAGGTGCGGCTTCATGACGATGCCGTTGTTCGCGAGCGTCGCGGTCGCGTGCGCGAGCTGCAGGATCGTGAACGAGTTGTAGCCCTGGCCGATGCCGAGGCTGATCGTCTCGCCGTCGAACCACTTCTGCTGCGCGGCCTTCTTGAACGCCTTCTTCTTCCAGTCGGTCGACGGCAGGATCCCGCGCGCCTCGCCCTGGATGTCGATGCCGGTGATCTGGCCGAAGCCGAACGGCTTCATGAAGTTCGCGATCGCGTTCACGCCGAGATCGCGCGCGAGCATGTAGAAGTAGGTGTCGTTCGACACCATGATCGCCTTGTTCATGTCGACCCAGCCCTGGCCCGAACGCACGTCGTTGCGGAACGTGTGGCCGCCGAACGTGAAGTAGCCGGGATCCTGGAAGCCCCAGCCCGGCGTGCGCTTGCCGAGCGTCAGGCCTGCGAGCGCCATGAACGGCTTGTAGGTCGAGCCGGGCGGATAGGTGCCGTGCAGCGGACGGTTCAAGAGCGGCTTGTCGGGCGAGTTGTTGAGCTCGTCCCAGGTCTGCTGGTCGATGCCGTCGACGAACGAATTCGGATCGAAGCTCGGCGACGACACGAACGCGAGCACGTCGCCCGTCTTCGGCTCGATCGCGACGAGCGCGCCGCGCTTGCCCGCGAACGCCTGCTCGGCCACCTGCTGCAGCCCGATGTCGAGCGACAGCACGAGGTTGTCGCCGGGCGTCGCCTGCGTACGCGACAGCGTGCGCACCGGCCGGCCGCCGGCCGTCACCTCGACTTCCTCGAAGCCCGTCAGCCCGTGCAGCTCCGTTTCGTAGCTCTGCTCGACGCCGATCTTGCCGATGTAGTCGGTGCCCTTGTAGTTGTTCGCGTCGCGCCGCGGATCGTAGGTTTCCTGGTCGCTGTCGTTCTCGTCGCTCATCGCGTCGATCCGGTCCTGGTCGCGCTTCGAGATCCGGCCGATATAGCCGATCACGTGCGCGGCGGTCGTGCCGAGCGGATATTGGCGGAACAGCCGCGCGCGCACGTCGACGCCCGGAAAGCGGAAACGCTGCGCGGTGAAGCGCGCGACTTCGTCGTCGGTGAGCCGCGTGCGGATCGGCAGGCTTTCGAAGTTCTTCGAGTCTTCCTGCAGCTTCTTGAAGCGGCGGCGGTCGCGCGCGTCGATCGGGATGATCTGCGACAGCTTGTCGATCGTGTTCTCGAGCGTGTCGTCGAGCTTCGACGGCGTGATCTCGAGCGTGTAGGCCGAGTAGTTCTTCGCGAGGATCACGCCGTTGCGGTCGGTGATGATCCCGCGGTTCGGCACGATCGGCGCGACGGAGATGCGGTTTTCCTCGGCCTGCAGCGCATATTTGCCGTGCTGCATCAGCTGCAGATAGAAGAAGCGGCTCGCGAGCAGCCCGAAGCAGACGAACACGAACACGCCCGCCGCCGCGACGCGCAGGCGGAACTTCGAGAGCTGCTGTTGGGTGTCGTTGAATTCGGTCATGCGATTACGGTCGGTCGGCCCGGCGCGCGCACGGGCGAGGTGCCGCCCCGGGGCGCGGCGCGCGGCGGGTGCGGAGGCGGCGGGTCATCAAGGTGCGGTCCGTCAGATCGGGCGCGTATCGTCCGGGTCGACCGGGCGGCGTTGCGGCATCAGCAGCAGATGGCTGGCGAGCGGCCACAGCGCGGCTTCGACGAAGCCGTCGACCAGATAGCGCCAGCCCGGGAACGCGGCGCCCATCATCAGCCGGATCACGAACGGCACGAGCTGCGCGCCGACCAGCAGCGGCGTCACGTACAGCACCTGCACGCCGATCGGCATCCACAGCACGCGGCGATGGATCGTGATCGCACCGTACGACAGCAGCGTGTAGGCGAGCGCGTGCTCGCCGAGCAGCCCTGCGTCGTGCACGTCCATCAGGATGCCGAGCGCGAACGCGACGCCCATCCCGACCTTGCGCGGCTGGTGGATGTTCCAGAACAGCAGCACGAGCGCGACGAAGTCGGGCACGCCGGGCAGGCGGCCCCACGGCATCAGGTTCAGCAGGAACGCGGCGGCGAGGCTGAACGCGATGAAGTACGGGTTGACCGGCTGCAGGATGTATTGCGGGCGATTCATCGCTGGGCTCCTGAGGGCGCGGTCGCCGGCTTCGCGGCGGTGCCGGCCGGCTTGCCGGGCGCGGCCGGTTTCACGGGCGCGGGTTTCGCACCGGCCGGCGGCGCGGCATCGGCCGGCTGCTTGGCTGCGTCGGCGGGCTTCGCGCTCGCGTCGGCGGGCTTCGCGTTCGCGTCGCCCTTCTCGCCCTTCGCGGCGGCCGCCTTCGCCGCCTTCTTGCCTTTCGCGTTCTTCTCCGCGGCCGGCTCGGGATCGGCCGGACGCGGCGGAATGTCGTTCTGGTAATGCAGCACGAGCATCTGCCGCGCACCGCGCACGGCGGCGACCGGCGCGCAGGTGACGCGCGCGAACGCGGTATCGGCGAGCTTGTCGACGCGTACGACCTTCGCGACCGGCAGGCCCGGCGGATAGACGCCGTCGAGGCCGCTCGTCACGAGTTCGTCGCCGGCGACGAGATCGGCACTGGTCGGCACGAAGCGCAGATCGAGCGAATCGCCCTTCGGCGTGCCGTAGATCACGCTGCGCAGGCCGGTGCGCAACACCTGCACGGGGATCGCGAGATCGCGATCGGTGATCAGCGTGACTTCGGCTTGCAGCGGGAACACGCGCGTGACCTGGCCGACCACGCCGTCCTCGCTGACGACGGGCGCGCCGTCCTGAATGCCCTGCTGCGAGCCTTGGCCGATCACGATCTTCTGCGTGAACGGATCACTGGTGTCGTACTGGATCTCGACGGGCGTCGACTGCGCGGCGATCTGCTGGCGCAGCGCGAGCAGCGCGCGCAGATGCACGTTCTCCTGCGTGAGGATCGCGGCCTGGTTCGCAAGCGTCGACAGTTGCAGGTTGCGCTTGCGCAGCTGCTCGTTCTCGCCGCGCAGCGTCGCGCCGGTGACGGCGAGATCGGCGGCGCCCATGAACAGGTCGCGCGGCACGAGCGCCGCGCGCTGCAGCGGATAGAGCACGGTACCGAGCACGCCGCGGACGATTTCGAGCGTGCTGAAGCGCGCGTCCGATACGAGGAGCGCGATGGCGAGGGCGACGAAGAAGATGAGCCGCGCGAGCGCGGGCGGACCTTGCTTGAAGAGGGGCGGCGGACTGTATTCCATGGTCGGCGCCGGGCGCGGGTGACCGGTCAAATGATGCTCAGACGCGCAAACGGCGCGGCGGTTCGTTCTGAACGAGCGATCCGGCCACGCCGCGCGTGCGTCATGTCAAGAAACGGCTTATACGATCACTCGTACGAGAAGATGCTGCCCAGCTTGTCCATGCGTTCGAGCGCCATGCCCGAACCGCGTACGACGCAGGTGAGCGGATCTTCGGCGACGAGCACCGGCAGGCCGGTTTCTTCCGCGAGCAGGCGATCGAGGTCGCGCAGCAGCGCACCGCCGCCCGTCAGCATCATGCCGCGCTCGGCGATGTCGGCGCCGAGTTCCGGCGGCGTCTGCTCGAGGGCGATCTTCACCGACGACACGATCTGGTTCAGCGGATCGGTCAGCGCTTCGAGGATTTCGTTGCTCGAGATCGTGAAGCTGCGCGGAATGCCTTCCGACAGATTGCGGCCCTTCACTTCCATTTCCTTCACTTCGGAGCCCGGGAACGCGGAGCCGATTTCCTTCTTGATCGCTTCGGCCGTCTGTTCGCCGATCAGCATCCCGTAGTTGCGGCGGATGTAGTTGACGATCGCCTCGTCGAACTTGTCGCCGCCGACGCGCACCGAGCCCTTGTAGACGATGCCACCGAGCGAGATCACGCCGACTTCGGTCGTGCCGCCGCCGATGTCGACGACCATCGAGCCCGTCGCTTCCGACACCGGCAGGCCCGCGCCGATCGCGGCGGCCATCGGTTCTTCGATCAGGTAGACCTGCGAGGCGCCGGCGCCGTGCGCGGCTTCCTTGATCGCGCGGCGCTCGACCTGCGTCGAGCCGCACGGCACGCAGATGATGATGCGCGGCGACGGCGAGAACATGCGCGACTCGTGCGCCGTCTTGATGAACTGCTTGATCATCTGCTCGGTGACGGTGAAGTCGGCGATCACGCCGTCCTTCATCGGGCGGATCGCCTCGATGTTGCCCGGCACCTTGCCGAGCATCTGCTTGGCTTCCTTGCCGACGGCCTGGATCGTCTTCTTGCCGTTGGGGCCGCCTTCCTGGCGAATCGACACGACGGACGGCTCATCGAGCACGATGCCTTTGCCGCGCATGTAGATCAGGGTGTTTGCGGTGCCGAGATCGATCGCCAGATCGTTGGAGAAATAGCTGCGCAAAAAACCGAACATTCAGAATCCTGTCTCGCTCTGGGGCCGGCCCTGCGTCACGGGTCTCAGGGCGGCAGCGGAAAAAATAACAGCCTCGGATCGTGGCGGAACGGGCCGCCGCGGCGCTCGAAGCTGCAAGTGATATTTACCGGAAATCGCACGAAGCACGCACGGCTTGCCAAAGCAGGGGCGAAACGGTGCGGGAAAAGGCTGCCGGGTCTGGGTCGAACGCGTAATGATACCTTATAATTTCGCGGTATTTGAATCGAAACGGGCGGTATTTTTGCCGCTTCGGCCCCGATTTTTGAGGGTGGGATCGCACCCTTCAACCCCCGCCGCGGCGCCGCTTTCGCGCGCCGCGCAGCCTTGTTTTTCCGGTGATCGCATGGCCCTGACCCTGACCGATGTGAAACGCATCGCCCACCTCGCGCGACTCGAAATGGCCGACGCCGACGCCGAGCACACGCTCGGCCAGCTCAACGAATTCTTCGGCCTCGTCGAGCAGATGCAGGCGGTCGACACCGCCGGCATCGCGCCGCTCGCGCACCCGATCGAACAGATCCAGGAAGTCGCGCAGCGGCTGCGGGACGACGCCGTCACGGAAGTCGTGAACCGCGACGACAACCAGCGTCCGGCGCCGGCCGTCCAGGACGGCCTCTATCTCGTGCCGAAGGTGATCGAGTAAACGCTCGACGACAAGCGCGCCGGCCCGCACGGCGCCGCGCGCGACCCAGAATTCCCAGGAAGACTCCCTCATGCACGCAAAAAGCCTGACCGAACTGCGCGCCGCGCTCGCCGCCAAGGAATGCTCGGCCGTCGAGCTCGCGCAGCACTATCTGAAACGGATCGACGCCGCACGCGACCTGAACGCGTTCGTCCACGTCGAGCCCGAACTCACCCTCGCGCAGGCGAAGGCCGCCGATGCCGAACTCGCGCGCGGCGCGGGCGGCCCGCTGACGGGCCTGCCGATCGCGCACAAGGACGTGTTCGTCACGCGCGGCTGGCGCTCGACGGCCGGCTCGAAGATGCTCGCCAATTACGAGAGCCCGTTCGACGCGACGGTCGTCGCCCGCCTGCAGGCGGCCGGCATGGTCACGCTCGGCAAGACCAACATGGACGAGTTCGCGATGGGCTCGTCGAACGAGAATTCCGCGTTCGGCGCGGTGAAGAACCCGTGGGACACGAACGCCGTGCCGGGCGGCAGCTCGGGCGGCAGCTCGGCCGCGGTGGCCGCGCGTCTCGCGCCGGCCGCGACCGGCACCGACACCGGCGGCTCGATCCGCCAGCCGGCGTCGTTCGCGGGCGTGACCGGCATCAAGCCGACCTACGGCCGCGTGTCGCGCTACGGCATGATCGCGTTCGCGTCGTCGCTCGACCAGGGCGGCCCGATGGCGCAGAGCGCGTCCGACTGCGCGCTGCTGCTCAACGCGATGGCCGGCTTCGACGAGCGCGACTCGACGAGCCTCGAGCGCGACGACGAAGACTTCGCGCGCCACCTCGGCCAGCCGTGGGCGCCGGGCAACGACGCGGGCAAGCCGCTCGCCGGCCTGCGCATCGGCCTGCCGAACGAGTATTTCGGCGACGGTCTCGCCGACGACGTGCGCGCGGCGATCGACGCGGCACTCAAGCAATATGAAGCGCTCGGCGCGACGCTCGTGCCGGTGTCGCTGCCGAAGACGGAGCTGTCGATTCCCGTGTACTACGTGATCGCGCCGGCCGAGGCCTCGTCGAACCTGTCGCGGTTCGACGGCGTGCGCTTCGGCCATCGCGCCGCGCAGTACGGCGATCTGCTCGACATGTACAAGAAGTCGCGCGCCGAAGGCTTCGGGCCCGAAGTGAAGCGCCGCATTCTCGTCGGCACGTATGTGCTGTCGCACGGCTACTACGACGCGTATTACCTGCAGGCGCAGAAGATCCGCCGCATCATCGCGAACGACTTCCAGGAAGCATTCAAGTCCTGCGACGTGATCATGGGCCCGGCGTCGCCGACGGTCGCATGGGATCTCGGCGCGAAGGGCGACGATCCGGTGCAGATGTATCTGGCCGATATCTACACGCTGTCGGTGAGCCTCGCCGGCCTGCCCGGCATGAGCGTGCCGTGCGGCTTCGGCGCGGGCGCGAACGCGAAGCGTCCGGTCGGCCTGCAGATCATCGGCAACTATTTCAACGAAGCCCGGATGCTGCAGGTCGCCGACGCGTTCCAGCGCGCGACCGACTGGCACAAGCAAGTTCCGGCAGGGGGGGGGAATGAGCCCCCACGCTCACTTTGTTCGCTGCCCCCCGAGGGGGCGCATGCCTCCCTTGAGGCGGCTCGGCGGGAGGCATGAACATGTCTACTCAATGGGAAGTCGTCATCGGTCTCGAGACGCACGCGCAACTGTCGACCGTCTCGAAGATTTTCTCCGGCGCCTCGACGCAGTTCGGCGCCGAGCCGAACACGCAGGCCTGCCCCGTCGATCTCGCGCTGCCCGGCGTGCTGCCGGTGCTGAACCGCGGCGCGGTCGAGCGTGCGATCCGCTTCGGCCTCGCGATCGGCGCGACCATCGCGCCGCGCAGCATCTTCGCGCGCAAGAATTATTTCTATCCCGATCTGCCGAAGGGCTATCAGATCAGCCAGTACGAGATTCCGGTCGTGCAGGGCGGCGCGATCACGATCCAGGTGCCGGCCAACGAGAAGGCCGGCAAGCCGGCGTACGAGAAGACCGTCAACCTGACCCGCGCGCACCTCGAGGAAGATGCAGGCAAGTCGCTGCATGAAGACTTCGCCGGCATGACGGGCATCGACCTGAACCGCGCGGGCACGCCGCTGCTCGAGATCGTCACCGAGCCGGAAATGCGCAGCGCGGCCGAAGCCGTCGCCTACGCGAAGGCGCTGCACGCGCTCGTCGTGTGGCTCGGCATCTGCGACGGCAACATGCAGGAAGGCTCGTTCCGCTGCGACGCGAACGTGTCGGTGCGTCCGGTCGGTCAGGAAAAGTTCGGCACGCGCGCCGAGATCAAGAACCTGAACTCGTTCCGCTTCCTCGAGGAAGCGATCAACTACGAAGTGCGTCGCCAGATCGAGCTGATCGAGGACGGCGGCGAGGTCGTGCAGGAAACGCGTCTGTACGATCCGGACAAGCGCGAAACGCGCTCGATGCGCAGCAAGGAAGACGCGCACGACTACCGCTACTTCCCCGATCCCGACCTGATGCCGCTCGTGATCGGCCGCGACTGGGTCGAGCGCGTGCAGGCCGGGATGCCCGAGCTGCCGGCCGCGATGCAGCAGCGCTTCGTCGAGCAATATGGCGTGTCCGCGTACGACGCCGGCGTGCTGACGTCGACGAAGGCGATGGCCGCGTACTTCGAGGCCGTCGTCGCGAAGGCGGGCGCCGCGAACGCGAAGATCGCCGCGAACTGGCTGATGGGCGACGTGTCGTCGCAGCTGAACCGTGACGGCATCGAGATCGACGCGATTCCGGTATCGGCCGCGCAGCTCGCGCTGCTGCTGCAGCGTATCGCCGACGGCACGATCTCGAACAAGATCGCGAAGGAAGTGTTCGCGACGATGTGGGAAGAGAAGGCGAGCGACGACGGCGCGGCCGATCGCATCATCGACGCGAAGGGCCTGAAGCAGATCTCCGACACCGGCGCGCTGGAAGCGATCATCGACGAGGTGCTCGCGGCAAACGCGAAGTCGGTCGAGGAATTCCGCGCGGGCAAGGAAAAGGCGTTCAACGCGCTGATCGGCCAGGCGATGAAGGCGACCAAGGGCAAGGCCAATCCGCAGCAGGTCAACGAACTGCTGAAGAAGAAGCTCGGCTGAACATGACCGCGCGCCTGAACCGCGCCTGACGACGGGCCGCTGCCGAACCTGTTCGGCGCGGCCCGTCGCGTTTCGATGCGAGCGCCCGCGCGCCGCGTCGTACAAGGAGGAACGAATGGCGAAACAACCGTCGCTCGACGATTTCCGCGTGCCGTACTTCAAGCACGGCAAGGATGCCGCCGCATTCCGGCTCGACGCGTTCGATCCGTCGGCGAAGCCGTTTTCGTCGGGCTCGAAGGATGCCGACCGCGACCGGCTGTCGATCGTATCGACCGAGCTCGACGTGCAGCAGGAGCGGCTGCACACGCAGCAGAAAAAGCGCGTGCTGCTCGTGCTGCAGGGGATGGACACGAGCGGCAAGGACGGCACCGTGCGCGCGGTGTTCCGCGACGTCGATCCGCTCGGGCTGCGCATCGTGCCGTTCAAGGCGCCGACGCCGATCGAGGCCGCGCACGACTTCCTCTGGCGCGTGCACGCGCAGGTGCCGGCCGCAGGCGAGCTCGCGATTTTCAATCGCAGCCATTACGAGGACGTGCTGGTGCCGCGCGTGCTCGGCACGATCGACGACAAGGAATGCGAGCGCCGCTACCGGCAGATCCGCGATTTCGAGACGATGCTCGCGGAGAACGGCACGACGATCGTCAAATGCTTCCTGCACATCTCGAAGGACGAGCAGCGCGAGCGGCTGCAGGCGCGCATCGACGATCCGACCAAGCACTGGAAGTTCGACATTGCCGATCTCGACGCGCGCAAGCACTGGGATGCATACCAGGCCGCGTACCGCGACGCGCTCGCCGCGACGTCGGCCGAGCATGCGCCGTGGTATGTGATTCCGGCGAACTCGAAGACGCATCGCAACGTGATGATCGCCGAACTGCTGCTGCGCGCGATGACCGAGATGAAGCTGCAATATCCGCCGCCGAAACCGGAGCTCGAGGGCGTGAAAGTCCGCTGAGCCGCCACCCGAATACTGAACTGAAACGGAACCCGACATGATGCGTGTGATTACCGCCAACCTGAACGGCATCCGCTCGGCCGCGAAGAAGGGCTTCTTCGACTGGCTCGGCGAACAGAACGCCGATTGCGTCTGCGTGCAGGAAATCAAGGTGTCGGCCGACGATCTGCCGGCCGAATTCGTCGCGCCGCACGGCCTGAAGAGCTATTTCCACCATGCCGCGAAGAAGGGCTACAGCGGCGCGGGCCTGTACAGCCGCCGCGAGCCCGACGACGTGATCATCGGCTTCGGCAGCAGCGAATTCGATCCCGAAGGGCGTTACGTCGAGGCGCGCTACGGCAAGCTGTCGGTCGTGTCGGTGTACGTGCCGTCCGGCTCGAGCGGCGACGAGCGCCAGCAGGCGAAGTACCGCTTCATGGACGAATTCATGCCGCATCTCGCGGAGCTGAAGAAGACGCGCGAGGTGATCCTCTGCGGCGACGTGAACATCGTCCACAAGGAGATCGACATCAAGAACTGGAAGAGCAACGAGAAGAACTCCGGGTGCCTGCCCGAAGAGCGCGCGTGGCTCTCGAAGCTGTTCGACGACGTCGGCTACGTCGACGTGTTCCGCACGCTCGATCCGCGGCCCGAGCAGTACACGTGGTGGAGCAACCGCGGGCAGGCGTATGCGAAGAACGTCGGGTGGCGGATCGATTACCAGATCGCGACGCCGGGCGTGGCGTCGACCGCGAAAAGCACGTCGATCTTCAAGGACATCAAGTTCAGCGACCACGCGCCGCTGACGGTGGATTACGACTACGCGTGACGGCTCGCGCCGTGCGGCGCGCGCTCGATCGCGCCGCATCGTAGCAACGAAAAACGGGCCGCATGTCGCACATGCGGCCCGTCTCGTTTCGCCGGTGCGGCTTACTGCTTGATCGACGCCATGTCGATCACGAACCGGTACTTCACGTCGCTCTTCAGCATCCGCTCGTACGCGGCGTTGATCTGCTGCATCGGAATGATTTCGATATCGGACGTGATGCCGTGCTGCGCGCAGAAGTCGAGCATTTCCTGCGTTTCCGCGATCCCGCCGATCAGCGAGCCGGCGAGGCGGCGGCGCTTGAAGATCAGGTTGAACACCTGCGGCGACGGGTGATCGTGCTCGGGCGCGCCGACGAGCGTCATCGTGCCGTCGCGCTTGAGCAGATGCAGGAACGGATTCAGGTCGTGCTGCGCAGCGACCGTGTTCAGGATGAAGTCGAAGCTGTTCAGGTGCGCGTTCATCTGCGCTTCGTCCTTCGACACGACGACTTCATGCGCGCCCAGGCGCTTGCCGTCCTCGATCTTCGACGGCGACGTCGTGAACAGCACGACGTGCGCGCCCATCGCGCGAGCGAGCTTCACGCCCATGTGGCCGAGCCCGCCGAGGCCGACGATGCCGACCTTCTTGCCGGGCCCGACGTTCCACTGACGCAGCGGCGAATACGTGGTGATCCCCGCGCAGAGCAGCGGCGCGGCGCCGGCCGCGTCGAGCGTGTCGGGTACGCGCAGCACGAACGCTTCGTCGACGACGATCTGCGTCGAGTAGCCGCCGTACGTGATGTCGCCCGTCACGCGATCCTGGCCGTTGTAGGTGCCGACGAAGCCGTTCTCGCAATACTGCTCGAGGCCTTCCGCGCAGCTTGCGCAAGTGCGGCACGAATCGACGAGACAGCCGACGCCGACCAGCTCGCCGACCTTGAAGCGCGAGACCTGCGGCCCGGTTGCCGTTACGCGCCCGACGATCTCGTGGCCCGGGACGACCGGATAGATCGTGTTGCGCCATTCGTTGCGCGCCTGATGGAGGTCGGAATGGCAGACGCCGCAGTAGAGGATCTCGATCTGCACGTCGAGGTCGCGCAGCGCGCGGCGCTGAAATTCGAACGGGGCGAGCGGCGATTGCGCGTCGGTCGCCGCGTAGGCATAGGTGGTGCTCATGCGTAAGGCTCCTTGTCCGGTTAAACATCCGGCAAAACGGACGGCACGCCGCGCGGTGTGGCGACGCGGCGAGACAGGTCCCCATCGTAAGGAGCGCGGCGCCGCGATGAAATACACGAAGGTCTCGAACCTTTGCCTATTCCTCTTGAATTTCTCGCGAAAGGCCGTGGAAACGCCGACACGGTGCTAAATTGCGAGCCAGATTCTCTTGCAGTACAGGAACTTGCCGATGAGTTTCCAGCCCCTTTTTGCCGATTCGGCCGACCGCGTGCGGCGCCGCATGATCGAGCTGCATACGCGCCTCGCGCCGGACGAGGGCGACACGCCGGCCGCGATCGACGGCGTGCGCTTCATCCGCGTGAGCCGGCCGGCGCCGCGCTTGCCGGTGCTCTACGAGCCGAGCATCGTCGTCGTCTGTCAGGGTCGCAAGCTCGGTTATCTCGGCGAGCGTTCGTTCGTGTACGACGCGCAGCAGTACCTCGTGCTGTCGGTGCCGCTGCCGTTCGAATGCGAGACGCACGCGAGCGCCGACGAGCCGTTCCTCGCGATCTCGATCCGCGTCGATCTCGCCGTGATCGCCGAGCTCGCGATCCTGCTCGACGAGACGCTCGGCGCGGCCGTCAGCGAACCGCACGGCGTCTATTCGACGCCGCTCGACGCGCCGCTCGCGGACGCGGTGCTGCGGCTGCTCGAGACGCTCGCGTCGCCGCACGACACGCGCGTGCTCGGGCCGTCGATCATGCGCGAGATCGCGTATCGCGTGCTGACCGGCGCGCAGGGCGACGCGATTCGCGCGGCGCTCGTCCAGCAGCATCACTTCGGCCGGATCGCAAAGGCGCTGCGGCGCATTCATGCGGACCTGCGGGCCGACCTCGACGTCGAGACGCTCGCCCGCGAGGCCGGAATGAGCCTCGCGGTGTTCCATGCGCAGTTCAAGCACGTGACGGCGACGTCGCCGATGCAGTACGTGAAGACCGCGCGGCTGCATCAGGCGCGGCTGATGATGGTGCAGAACGGTCTTGGCGCGGGCGCCGCGGCCGCGCGCGTCGGCTATGCCAGTGCGTCGCAGTTCAGCCGCGAGTTCAAGCGGCTGTTCGGCCGCAGCCCCGGCGACGAGGTGCGCGCGATGCGCGACAGCAGCGATCGCGCGGCCGCCGCGGCGCAGCGATAGGCGCGCGCGCCGCTCAGCGCCGCACGACCTTGCGCCGCTGCGCGCTGATGCCCGCGTAGTCGGGCAGCGCATCGACGCGCTTGCCGATCGCCTTCGCGTAGAGCGGCATCAGGTCCGGCAGCCGGTTCAGCAGATCCTGGCGGCGCGATGCGCCGTACGGATGCGTATAGATGAAGCCGGCCGTCTTGTTCGCGCGCGTGGCGGCCGCGAGCTTGTCCCACAGCGTGATCGCCGCGCGCGGATCGAAGCCGGCGCGCGCGGCGATGTCGCCGCCGATCACGTCGGCCTCGGTCTCGTCGGTCGGATCGTAGCGCAGCGTCTGCAGACGTTCGCCGAGATGCAGCGACTGCGGCAGCGGATCGCCGACGCCGAACAGCGGCGGCAGCGTCGCCGCGCGCAGCGACGTCTGCGACGTCGCGCCGAAGTTGCCGCGCGCATGTTCGCGCAGCGCGTGCGCGATGCCGTGTGCGATCAGCACGCCGAGCTCGTCGTCGTTCAGGCGCACGCGGTCGAGCAGGCCCGTATACACGAGGATCTTGCCGCCCGGCAGACACGTGAGGCGGATCTCGCGCGAGCGGATCGCGTTGACGTCCCAGGTCCAGCCCTTCACGCGATCGTTCCATTTGACCGAGTACGGCGCGAGCTTCGCGACGATCGCATGCAGCCGTTTCATCCGCGGCTGGCTCGCGGGCAGCAGCCGTTTCTCGTCGGCGGCCGTCTGCACGATCTGCGCGTATTCGCTCGCGGTGAGCTGTTCGAGCAGCGGCGACGGAATCAGCGAGCGAAACGCGATCGCGTTGCCGAGACGCACCTGCTGCGGCGCCGGCGTATACGCCTTCGCGGACGCCGCCGCGCCGCTCGGCTGTGTCGCGTCGGCCGCGAGCGGCGGTGCGGGCGTGGCCGCGGCGGGCGCCGGTGCGGCGGACGGTGCCGCACCGGTTGCATTGCCCGTTGCGTTGCCGGCCGTGTCGCTCGCCTGCGCGGCCGGTACGCCGAGCGCAGCCGCGCCGACGCTCAGCGACGCGACGAGACGCGCGAGCGCGCGCAGCCGATCATTGCGCACGGCTGGCCTCGCCGTTGCGTGCGGTGCCGTTCCACGGCGCTATCCAGAACAGCAGCAGCATGCCGGGGATGCCGAGCGCGGTGCAGACGAGGAAGTAGTCGAACCAGCCGATCTTCGCGACGATGAAGCCGCTCGCGGCCGACGCGAGCGTGCGCGGCACCGATGCGAGGCTCGTGAACAGCGCGAACTGCGTCGCCGTGTAGCGCGGATCGGTCGTGCTCGCGATATACGCGACGAACGCGGCCATCGTCAGGCCCGTCGCGAACGTCTCCGCGCCGTAGACGATCGCGAGCGCGACCGTCATCGGGCTGAACTGCGGCGTGACGGCGATGCCGAATATCGACAGCCCCGACGCGATCGCATGGCTCGCCGCGACCGTGAAGTCGTAGAGCACCGCGAGCACCGGCGAACCGGGGCCGAGCTGCGCGAGCCAGGCGAAGCCGAGCGTCGACACCATCTGCAGCACGCCGAAGATCCACAGCCCGCGGCCGATCCCGATCTTCACGAGCCATACGCCGCCGATGATGCCGCCGGCCACGCTCGCGACGAGTGCGGTCGTTTTCGCGACGATGCCGATTTCGGTCCGCGTGAAGCCGACGTCGAGGAAGAACGACGTCGACAGCGTCGTGGCCATCGTATCGCCGACCTTGAACAGGAAGATGAACGCGATCACGAGCAGCGCGCCGGCCCAGCCGTCGCGCTGGATGAATTCGCGAAACGGCAGCACGATCGCGTCGCGCAGGCTGCGCGGCGGCGAGCCGACCACGTCGGGCTCGCGCACGACGAGCGTCATCAGGATGCCGGGCAGCATGAACGCGCCGGTGACCGCGAACACGACGTCCCACGGCAGATGATCGGAGAGGATCAGCGACAGCGAGCCGGGAATCAGCGCGGCGATCTTGTAGGCGTTCACGTGCACCGCATTGCCGAGCCCCTGTTCGGTGTCGCGCAGCAGTTCGCGCCGATAGGCGTCGATCACGATGTCGGAGCTCGCGCCGAAGAACGCGACGAGCGTCGTCAGCGCGGCAACCGTCCAGATCGAGTCGCGCGGCGACACGAAGCCGAGCGCCGCGATCGCACCGGCGACGAGCACCTGCGTGAGCAGCATCCAGCCGCGCCGGCGACCCGGCCGCCAGCCGGGCAGGCGCGGGATGTAGCGGTCCATCAGCGGCGCCCACAGGAACTTCCAGGTATAGGGGAACTGGATCAGCGCGAACAGGCCGATTTCCTTCAGGTTCACGCCTTCGGAGCGCAGCCATGCCTGCACGAGATAGACGAGCGTGAAGAGCGGGAGGCCCGACGTGAAGCCGAGAAACACGCAGATCAGCATGTGCGTGTTCAGGTAGGCGCGCCAGCCGGGATGTTCCTCGTGAGCGGTGAGTGCGGGCGCCTCGTGTGGCGTTTTCGACATGGATGACAGAAACCGGATAGCGTTGGCGGATTGCGGCGGCAGGGCAGGCAGCCGCGCGCGCGGCGCGAAGCCGGCGCCCGCGCGTGCGGGCGAACCGGCGCGGCCGGAACTGCCGGCCGGGCGTTCCGTCAACGGCTTCCCGGCTCAGCTGCGCTTGACGCGGTAGACAGCAAGACTACCACGCCAGTTCGCTCCCCATCGAATCGGCTGACCTTCGTGCAGCACGACGCGGTCGAGGATCGTGATGCCGACTTCCGGCGCGAGCGCCTCGAAATCCTTGATCGTCAGCACGCGCACGTTCGGCGTGTTGTGCCACTGGTACGGCAGCGATTTCGACACCGGCATCCGGCCGCGCAGCACCGACAGCCGATGCGCCCAGTAGCCGAAGTTCGGGAACGACACGATGCATTCGCGGCCGACGCGCGCCGTTTCGCGCAGGATCGCGGCCGTCTGGTGAATCGTCTGCAGCGTCTGCGAGAGGATCGCGAAATCGAAGCTGTGATCCTCGAACAGGCGCAGCCCGTCCTCGAGGTTCTGCTGGATCACGTTGATGCCGTTCTTCGCGCTGGCGAGCACGCCCGCGTCGTTCAGCTCGATCCCGTAGCCCGTCACGTCGAGTTCTTCCATCAGCAGCGACAGCAGCGAGCCGTCGCCGCAGCCGAGGTCGAGCACCGTCGAGCGCGGCTCGACCCAGCGCGCGATCGCGCGGAAGTCCGCGCGCGCGGACAGGGAGTTCAGCGCCTGCTGGTTCATGCACCCACCTCGTTGGCGATTCGTTCGTAATACGCGCGGATCAGGTTGTGATAGCGCGCGTCGTCGAGCAGGAATGCGTCGTGGCCGTGCGGCGCATCGATCTCCGCGTAGCTGACCGTGCGCTTGTTGTCGAGCAGCGCCTTGACGATTTCGCGCGAGCGGGCGGGCGCGAAGCGCCAGTCGGTCGAGAAGCTCGCGATCAGGTATTTCGCCTGCGTGTGCGCGAGCGCGGCCGTCAGATTGCCGTCGAACGCCTTCGCCGGATCGAAGTAGTCGAGCGCGCGCGTGATCAGCAGGTAGGTGTTCGCGTCGAAGTAGTCGGCGAACTTGTCGCCCTGATAGCGCAGGTACGACTCGACCTCGAACTCGACGTCGAAGCTGAAGTTGTACGCGTCGAGCGCGCCGTCCGCGCGGCGCAGTGCGCGGCCGAATTTCTCGGCCATGTCGTCGTCGGACAGGTACGTGATGTGGCCGATCATCCGCGCGACGCGCAGGCCGCGCTTCGGCTTCACGCCGTGCGCGTAGTAGTCGCCGCCGTGGAAATCGGGATCGGACAGGATCGCCGAGCGGGCGACCTCGTTGAACGCGATGTTCTGCGCGGACAGCTTCGGCGTCGACGCGATGTCGATGCAGTGCGCGACGCGCTCCGGATACATCAGGCTCCAGGCCAGCGCCTGCATGCCGCCGAGGCTGCCGCCCATCACTGCGGCGAAGCGCTCGATGCCGAACGCGTCGGCGACGCGCGCCTGCGCGTGCACCCAGTCTTCGACGGTGACGACCGGAAAGCGCGCGCCGTACGGCTTGCCGGTCGACGGATCGATGCTCATCGGGCCGGTCGAGCCGAAGCACGAGCCGAGGTTGTTCACGCCGATCACGAAGAAGCGGTTGGTGTCGAGCGGCTTGCCGGGGCCGACCATGTTGTCCCACCAGCCGGTGCTGCGCGGATCGTCCGCGTAGACGCCGGCGACGTGATGCGACGCGTTCAGCGCATGGCATACGAGGACCGCGTTCGAGCGCGCGGCGTTGAGCTCGCCGTACGTCTCGACGACGAGCTGATAGTTGCCGATCACGCTGCCGCTTTGCAAGCGCAGCGGTTCGGCGAAATGCATGGTCTGTGGAGCGACGATGCCGATCGATTCCATTCGTTCCGCCTTATGACTGGGCGGCTAAATGGTGTCGGCGATGCGCGGAGTCGAAGATGCGCGGCTGACGACCTCTTTAGCCGCATTTGTAGTGAACCGCCGGGGAACGACGCATCGATGCATCAACGCCCCGGCCGGTTCGCGCGCCCGCAATCGAGTCAGCAAATCGGCGCGCTTCCGACATGCCGCCCGGGTGGCGGCAGTCGGCAGAGTATAGCGGAAATTGCCGGCGCGGGAAGCGACGCCGCCGTTGCGGGTTTCGACGAGCGGGATGCCGACCTTCGTCGTCGCGCCGTCTCCGCTTGTGCGCTTCACGACGAGCGCGGTGTACGCGCGACGCAGGCGGCAACGCGCCGGCGTCGGACATGTTCGACGTGCGTAGGGGAGGCGGGAGGTAAGCGGGCCGCTGATCGCGGCGCGTGTGGAAGCGCTACTGCAGGATCAATTGCAGCTTCTGCTCGGCCAGTTCGCCGGGCGGTTTCGTGAAGCCGCTGCGCGTGTAGCGCTGCCACGCGCCCACCGCGTAGCCGACGAGGAGGTTCGCGCGAACGGCCGGATCGTAGCCGGCCGGAAGCGGTGCGCCGCTGCCGGCGGCCGCCGTGCGTTCGGCCAGCGCGACGCGCAGGCACTGCCGGACCGAGGCCTCGATCCGCTCGAGCATGCGGTCGATGCGCTCGGCGAGCCGCTCGTGCTCGCCGACGAGCGCCTCGCCGGTCAGCACGCGCGTCATGCCGGGGTTCTTCGCCGCGAAATTGAGCAGCATCATGCCGATCGCGCGCGCCTGGAGCACGCCGTCGGGCTCCTTCGCCGCGATCTGGTTGATGAGCCCGAAGAACGTTTCTTCGATGAATTCGATCAGCCCGTCGTACATCTGGGCCTTGCTCGCGAAATGCCGGTAGAGCGCGGCTTCCGACACGTCGAGCCGTGCCGCGAGCGCGGCCGTCGTGATCTTCTCGCGCTTCGGTGCCTCGAGCATCGACGCGAGCGTCTGCAGGATCAGCATGCGGCGCTCGCCCGGCTTCGGTCGGGCGCGCGCTCGCGCGGGTGTGGCCTGGTCGTCCGTTACGCGGTGGTCCTGCGGGTGAGTCGGCTGCATTTTTGTCGCCCCGATCGAGTGCCCAGTCGGAGCGATTTTAGCGAACGAATCCGCCGGTCGACATAATGCGGGCGTCCGGTGCTCGGCAGATGGCCGGGCAAGTGCCCGGTGATCCACACGGTGCCGATCCCGAGCCGCTTGTAGCGCTTCAGATGGCCGCGCGTATCCTCGACGAGAATCGCATCCTCGATGCGCGCGTGCGCGTCGCGCAGCACGCGGCGCAGCATCGCGGAATCGGGCTTCGCGCGCCACGTGCGGCGGTCGCGCATGTGCTCGATCGCGATCACGCGCTCGAACAGGCGCTCGATGCGCAGTTCGCGCAGCACCGCGCGCGCATAGCGTTCGGGCGCGTTCGTCAGCACGAACTTGCGGCCCGGCAGCGCGGCGACGACGCGCGCGAGCCCGCGCTCCGCACGCAGCATCGCGGGCAGGTCGGCAAACGTATGGACGACGCGCAGGAAATCGTGCGGATCGATCGGATGGTGGCGCGTAAGGCCCAGCAGCGCGGCACCGTAGCGCATCGTGTAGCCCGTGCGCAGCCGATCGGCTTCGGCGCGTTCGACCTGTAGCGTGTCGACGATGTACTGCGTCATTGCACGGTTGATCTCGGGAAAGATCGCGTGCGACGCGTGGTGCAGCGTGTTGTCGAGATCGAACAGCCAGACCGGCGCGCCGGCGCGCGGCCGGCTGCGGGACACGCGCCGGCGGCGCAGCGACGCCGGCAGATCGATACCGGAGGGTGGGCGGCGCGCGCTCAATGCGAGCGGATCATCGTGCCGAACGGCTGCTCGGTCAGGATTTCGAGCAGCACCGAATGCTCGATGCGGCCGTCGACGATATGGACCGACTTCACGCCGCTCTTCGCTGCGTCGAGCGCCGACGAGATCTTCGGCAGCATGCCGCCGGAAATCGTGCCGTCCTCGAACAGCGCGTCGATCTCGCGTGCGGACAGATCGGTCAGCAGGTTGCCTTCCTTGTCCATCACGCCCGGGATGTTGGTCATCATCACGAGCTTTTCGGCGTTCAGCACCGTCGCCAGCTTGCCGGCGACGAGATCCGCGTTGATGTTGTACGACAGGCCGTCTTCGCCGAAGCCGATCGGCGAGATCACGGGGATGAACGCGTCGTCCTGCAGCGCCTTCACGACGGCCGGGTTGATCGCCTCGACTTCGCCGACCTGGCCGATGTCGATGTACTCGCCCGGGTTGTCGCGGTCCGGCATCAGCAGCTTGCGCGCATGGATCAGGCCGCCGTCCTTGCCGGTCAGGCCGACCGCGTGGCCGCCGAAGTGATTGATCAGCATCACGATGTCCTGCTGCACTTCACCGCCCAGCACCCATTCGACGACTTCCATCGTCTCTTCGTCGGTCACGCGCATGCCCTGGATGAAGGTGCCCGCCTTGCCGATCTTCTTCAGCGCGTGATCGATCTGCGGACCGCCGCCGTGGACGATCACCGGATTGATGCCGACCAGCTTCAGCAGGATCACGTCGCGCGCGAAGCCCTGCTTGAGCCGTTCTTCCGTCATCGCATTGCCGCCGTATTTGATGACCACGGTCTTGCCGTGATAGCGGCGGATATACGGCAGCGCCTCGGCAAGGATTTCTGCTTTCAGCGTAGGGGCGATCTGCGAGAGGTCGAGGGGCTCGGACATGGCGGCGGCTCTGGCTGGGAACGGTTGAAACAGGGCGAATTGTACAGGAGTGGCGCAGCGCAGCATCGGTTTTTGGGTCGGCCGAACGGCCGGTGCCGAGCGCCGCGCAGAACGCGCGGTGCCCCGCCAGTCATGGCCGAGCGGCCTGCGCGCGGCGCTGGCCGCGCAGCGATCGGCGCCGGATGTGTGCCGGTGCGCGGTGCGCATCGGCCGATCGGCCGACGTGCAAAATCCGGCTGCCGCGCTATGCTTGTCGCGTAGGGCGCTGCATCGCCCGTTTCCGCGATTTTCGCCATGACCGATTCTGCCGCCGGCGCCCGTTCGGTTCCGCGTCGCGTGCGCTGCGCGCGCTGCGGGCGCGCCTTCGACTGCGGCGCGCACACGCAGCCGTTCGAGTGCTGGTGCGCGTCGATGCCGACGCCGCCCGGTGCGCCGCCGTCGGCGCCCGGCGTGCGTTGCCTGTGCCCCGAATGCCTGGCCGCCGAGATCGCGCAGCGGATGGCAGGCGCGCCCGGCTGACGCGCGGCACGCGAAACCGGCGGCGAACGATCGTGCCGGCGCGCGCCGATCCGGCCCCGCTGGAGGCGCCGCACGCGAAACGGGTAAACTGCCCGGATGCAACGAATCACCACCACCGGGCGCGTCAATCTGAGTCACCTGTTCTGGCTGCGCAATCTCGCGATCATCGGCCAGCTCGTGACGATCGGCGTCGTGCAGACGTATTTCGGCGTGCATCTGCCGTTGCCGGCGATGCTGATGGTCATCGCGCTCGAAATCGTCTTCAACGCGCTGACGTGGGTGCGCGTGTTGCGCGCGCGTCCGGAGACGAACTTCGAGCTGCTCGGCCAGCTGTGGGTCGACCTCGGTGCGCTGTCGGCGCTGCTGTTCCTGTCGGGCGGCACGACGAATCCGTTCGTGTCGCTGTATCTGCCGTCGCTCGCGATTGCGGCGGCCGTGCTGCCGTGGCATCTGATGATCTGGCTCGCGGCGTTTGCCGTCGCCTGCTACGCGGCGCTCGGTTTCGATTCGGTGCCGCTGAACATGGACAATCCGGCGAACCTGTTCGACTACTACCGCACCGGGATGTGGGTGAACTTCATGGTGAGCGTCGGGCTGATCGCGTGGTTCGTCGCGCGCATGTCGAATGCGCTGCGGCAGCGCGATTCGGCGCTCGGCGACGCGCAGCAGCGGCTGCTGCGCGACGAGCGCGCGGTCGCGCTGGGCGTGCAGGCCGCGACGGTCGCGCACGAAATGGGCACGCCGCTGTCGACGATCGCGATGCTCGCCGAAGAGCTGCGCGATGCCGCACGCGACGATCCGGGTCTCGCGCGCTACGAGGCCGACCTGAAAGTGCTCGAAGAACAGATGATGCTGTGCACGTCGGCGCTCGCGCGCCTGCGCAGCCGCGCAAGTGCGCCGGCGAGCCGGCAGCCGGTCGACGAGTGGCTCGACACGTTCGTCGAGCACTGGCGCCTGCGGCATCCGCACGTGCAGTTCGAGCTGCTCGGGGCGCGCCCGTCCGGCGTCGCGCTCGACGATACGGTCGCGGCCGGCCAGATCCTGACGATCCTGCTCGACAACGCGGCGCGCGCGAGCCCGCACCGCGTGACGCTGGCCGCGAAGGTCGTGCACGATCGCACGCCCGACCAGATTGCATTCGAAGTATGCGACGACGGGCCCGGCATTCCGGCCGCGCTGCGCGAATCGCTCGGCGCGATGCCGGTCGACAGCACGCAGGGCGGGCACGGTGTCGGCCTGTATCTCGCATTCAGCGCGGCGGCGCGTCTGGGCGGCGAGATCGAGCTGTCCGACGTGACGCCGCGCATCGGCGGCGCCGCACGTGCCGGCGCCGCCACGGCGGCGGCCGCGCAGGCATCGGGCCAGGGCACGGCGCCGGCCGAACGCGCGGCAGGCGCGGACGGCCGGCCGGCCGCCGGCGGCCGCGGCACGCGCGCCGTGCTGCGACTGCCGGTCGCACGCATCGCGGTGCAGCCGGCGGCCGCCTCCCACCACACGTAGACGGAGAGAAACCTATGAGCGACAACAATTTCCTGGTGATCGACGACAACGAGGTGTTCGCGGGCACGCTTGCGCGCGGCCTCGAGCGCCGCGGCTATGCGGTCCAGCAGGCGCACGACAAGGAGACGGCGCTCAGGCTCGCCGCGGCGGGCAAGTTCCAGTTCATCACCGTCGACCTGCATCTCGGCGACGATTCGGGGCTGAGCCTGATCGCGCCGCTGTGCGACCTGCAGCCCGACGCGCGGATTCTCGTGCTCACGGGCTACGCGAGCATCGCGACGGCCGTGCAGGCCGTGAAGGAAGGGGCCGACAACTATCTCGCGAAGCCCGCGAACGTCGAGTCGATCCTCGCGGCGCTGCAGACCAACGCGAGCGAGGTGCAGGCCGAGGAAGCGATCGAGAACCCGGTCGTGTTGTCGGTCGACCGGCTCGAGTGGGAGCACATCCAGCGCGTGCTGGCCGAGAACAACAACAACATCTCGGCTACGGCGCGCGCGCTGAACATGCACCGCCGCACGCTGCAGCGAAAGCTCGCGAAGAAGCCGGTCCGGCAGTAAGCGGCCGCGTGGGGCGGCGGCGCGTTCATCGGGGCGAACGGCCGGCGTCGCGCGCCAGTTGCGCGTTGATCTCGGCTTTCAGCCGGATCGTCATCAATGCGGTGCCGATCGCGGACGTGAGCGGATACATCAGCGCGCCGACGATACCCGCCATGATCGGCGGCGCCCACGAGGCGGACAGGCAGCGGCCCGCGACGAACGCGACGCCCGCACCCAGGAGCAGCCCGAGCAGCAGGGCGCCGGCCATTCCGCCGAGCCATGAAACCACGAACGCGACGTTGTAGCGGTGCAGCGAATCGCGGCGAACGCGCTCGAGCAGCGCATGCAGATCGGCGCGCGTCAGCGCCCTCAGTTCGGGCACGAACAGGCCGGCAATCGAAGGGAACAGAATCGGCATCGGATGACGGAGCGTAACGTTGGCTCGACGGGAAGCGGGATGCCTGCCTGATTGCGGCTGGGCGGCCCAGGCAGCGAGCGACGATCGATGCTAGACGGTCGACCCGACGCGCGCCATTGGACGCGTCCGAAATGCGCGCGCCACAGCGAAAACGGGCGGCCCCGCAAAGGGCCGCCCGTCGTTTCATGCTTCGCCGTGCGCGGTGCGCCGCGCGTTACAGCACGTAGCGCGACAGATCCTCGTCCTGCGAGACTTCGCCGAGCGCACGGTCGACATACTTCGCGTCGATCGTCACGCGCTCGCCGGCGTGATTGCCGGCCGAGAACGACACTTCCTCGAGCAGCTTCTCGATCACCGTATACAGGCGGCGCGCGCCGATGTTCTCGGTCTTCTCGTTCACCGAATACGCGATTTCCGCGAGGCGACGAATGCCGTCGTCCGCGAATTCGAGCTCGACATCTTCGGTGGCGAGCAGCGCCTGGTACTGCTTGACGAGGCTCGCGTCGGTCGCGACCAGGATCGCCTCGAAGTCGTTCACCGACAGCGAATCGAGCTCGACGCGGATCGGGAAGCGGCCCTGCAGTTCGGGGATCAGGTCGCTCGGCTTCGCGAGATGGAACGCGCCGCTCGCGATGAACAGGATGTGATCGGTCTTCACCATCCCGTACTTCGTGTTGATCGTCGTGCCTTCGACGAGCGGCAGCAGGTCGCGCTGCACGCCCTGGCGCGACACTTCGCCGCCGCTGCCTTCGTTGTTGCGCGACGTGATCTTGTCGATTTCGTCGAGGAACACGATGCCGTTCTGCTCGACGTTCTGCACGGCCTTCGTCTTCACTTCCTCGTCGTTGAGCATCTTCGCCGCTTCCTCGTCGGTCAGCAGCTTCAGCGCTTCCTTGATCTTCACCTTGCGGCGCTGCTTCTTGCCGCTGCCGAGGTTCGAGAACATCGAGCGGATCTGCTCGGTCATCTCTTCCATGCCCGGCGGCGCCATGATGTCCATCCCGACGCTCGGCTGTTCGAGATCGAGTTCGATCTCCTTGTCGTCGAGCTGGCCTTCGCGCAGGCGCTTGCGGAACGTCTGGCGCGTCGCGTTGTTGTCGTCGTTCGCATGGTCGGCGTTGCCGCCGAAGCCGACCGCGCGCGGCTGCGGCAGCAGGATGTCGAGGATGCGGTCTTCCGCCTGATCGGTCGCCTTGCTGCGCACCTTGCGCATTTCGCTTTCGCGCGTCTGCTTGACCGAAATCTCGACGAGGTCGCGCACGATGCTGTCGACGTCGCGGCCGACATAGCCGACTTCGGTGAACTTGGTCGCTTCGATCTTGATGAACGGCGCGTCGGCCAGCTTCGCGAGGCGGCGCGCGATTTCGGTCTTGCCGACGCCCGTCGGCCCGATCATCAGGATGTTCTTCGGCGTGATTTCCTGGCGCAGCGGTTCGGCGACCTGCTGGCGGCGCCAGCGGTTGCGCAGCGCGACCGCGACGGCCTTCTTCGCCTTGGCCTGGCCGATGATGTGCTTGTCGAGTTCCGAGACGATCTCGGCAGGGGTCATGGTGCTCATGGTACGGTCCTTACTCGATCGTTTCGATGACGCGGTTGTGGTTCGTGTAGATGCACATGTCGCCGGCGATCTCGAGCGACTTTTCGACGATCTCGCGCGGCGACAGCTCGGTGTTCTCCGCGAGCGCGCGCGCGGCGGCCTGCGCATACGCGCCGCCCGAGCCGATCGCGCAGATGCCGCCTTCCGGATCGAGCACGTCGCCGTTGCCGGTGATCACGAGCGTCGTGTTCGCGTCGGCCGTGATCAGCATCGCCTCGAGGCGGCGCAGCATGCGGTCGGTGCGCCAGTCCTTCGCGAGTTCGACGGCCGCGCGCGTCAGATTGCCCTGGTGCTTCTCGAGCTTCGCCTCGAAGCGGTCGAGCAGCGAGAACGCATCGGCGGTGCCGCCCGCGAATCCGACCAGAACCTGGTTGTTGTAGATCCGCCGCACTTTCCGCGCGCCACCCTTCATGACGATGTTGCCGAGGGTCACCTGGCCGTCGCCGCCGAGCGCGACCTTGTCGCCGCGCCGGACCGAAACGATGGTCGTGCCGTGAAATTGCTCCATCTGCGTTCCTTGAGAAAAACGGGGAATGAGTCGGGCGGCGCGCCGCGCCGCCGGGTGAATCGCAGTGCGCCGGGGAGCGGCCCGGCGCGCGTCCGTTTCATTTTAGGGCGGGCGCCGCGATATCAAGGGGCGGCGGCAAATCGGGCGAGCGCGAACCGGCGCCCGAAAAACAAAAAGCGCGCGGCAGGCCGCGCGCTTTCGGGAAGCAGCGTGTCGGAGCGGAACGTCGCCCGGTCAGTCGCCGAACAGCTTCTGGCGCAGCTCGCGGCGCTCCTGCGCCTCGAGCGACAGCGTCGCGGTCGGGCGCGCGAGCAGACGCGGGATGCCGATCGGTTCGCCGGTTTCCTCGCACCAGCCGTATTCGCCGGACTCGATGCGGGCGAGCGACTGCTGGACCTTCTTGAGCAGCTTGCGCTCGCGGTCGCGCGTGCGCAGTTCGAGCGCATGCTCTTCCTCGATCGTCGCGCGATCGGCAGGGTCCGGCACGATCACCGTCTCGCGAAGGTTCTCGGTCGTCTGGCCGGCGTTGTGGAGAATTTCCGCCTGCAATTGTTCGAGCCGAGCTTTGAAGAAGGCGAGCTGATCCTCATTCATGTAATCCTTGTCGCTCATCTTCAGGATTTCGGCTTCGGTCAAGAGTTTCTTCGTCATCTGCTTGCTTCTTCAATGTGCGGCAAATCAGGAGATATTGCCTGCACTTTGGGATTACCCGCAACTGCGCTTGCAATCATTTGCGATTGGCCGCTGCGGGGCCGAAAGCCTCTGGAAAACCGGTTCTCAAATACCAGGATAGGCCTGGCGCGGACCTGCGCGCGCGGCGAACCGGTGTGCTGCGTGGCAGATCGCATCGGGCGCGGCCGGTGGCGGATGGGCGATCCGGCGCGGTTGCGATGCCCGGACAATGTTCTGCAAGAACCGGGCCTGTTATTGCCGTACTCCAGCGGGCACGTATTGTAACTGAATCGCAAGCGTGCGCCGTATCGGGTCGATCCCCGTCGGCTGCGCCAATATCTAGAAAATATAACGCGCAAATCGCGAAAAAGCGATGACGGCAAAACCCTTCCCGGCGGCGGTCGCGGGCGCCGCCCGAAAGCGGCGCCGCGCCGGTGCGCGAAGGGCGCGGGCGTTACGCGAGGCAGGCGTCGAGGCCGTCGGTGATCAGGTCCTGCGGCAGGTCGACGCCGATGAACACCATCTTGTTGGTCTTCTTCTCGGCCGGCAGCCACTTCGCGGCGAGATCGCTGCCCATCATCTGGTGCACGCCCTGGAACACGACCTTGCGGTCGACGCCCTTCATGTACAGCACGCCCTTGTAGCGCAGCATGCGCTCGCCGTAGATCTGCAGGATGCCGCCGAGGAAGTCTTCCAGCTTGTTCGGATCGAACGGACGATCGTTGCGGTACACGAACGACTTGATCTTGTCGTCGTGGTGCGCGTGGTGGTGGTTGTGGTGGCCATGACCGTGGCCGTGGTCGTGATCGTGCGCGCATTGGCCGTGATCGTGATCGCAATGTGCGTGATCGTGGTCATGATCGTGGTCGTGGTGCGCGTGATCGTCCTCGGCGAGGAAATCCGGATCGATCTCGAGCTTCGCGTTCAGGTTGAAGCCGCGCAGGTCGAAGATCTCCTTGATGTCGGCGTCGCCGAAGTTCACGAGCTTGATCGTGGCCTTCGGGTTCATGTGCATCAGGCGGTGCTTGAGGCCCGCGACGGTCTCGTCGTCGACCAGGTCCGACTTCGTGATGAACAGGCGATCGGCGAAGCCGACCTGGCGCTGCACGACTTCGTGCTCGTCGAGCTGCGCGTTCGCGTGCTTGGCGTCGACGAGCGTGATGACGGCGTCGAGCAGGAAGTCGTCGGCGATCTCGCTGTCGATGAAGAAGGTCTGCGCGACCGGGCCCGGGTTCGCGAGGCCGGTCGTCTCGATCACGATGCGGTCGAAGTCGAGCTTGCCTTCGCGCTTCTTCGCGGCGAGATCGCCGAGCGCGCGCGCCAGATCGCCGCGGATCGTGCAGCAGATGCAGCCGTTGCTCATCTGGATGATCTGCTCGTTCGTGTCCTGCACGAGGATCTCGTTGTCGATGTTCTCTTCGCCGAATTCGTTCTCGATCACGGCGATCTTCATGCCGTGATGTTCGTTCAGGATGCGCTTGAGCAGCGTCGTCTTGCCGCTGCCGAGGAAGCCGGTGAGGATGGTGACGGGAGTGGCCATGTCGGTCGCCTGCGGTTCGTGAATCGGGGTCAAAACCAGGATGTGCAACGCGCCCGCTCAGCGGGGCGCACAGCCATCCATTGAAACATATCTGTCAAGCCCGCGTCGGTCGGCCGGACGACAGAGGCGAGCATGAAGCCGCCATGCGCTGCCGGCCGCGTGTGCGGCGTGGGTCGCGAGGTCGCTGCGTCGTAGGCAGCGGGCGACGGACGGGGGGCGGGCGGCCGGGCCTGCCGCGTCGCACGCCGCACGCCGCACGCCGTGCGCGAAGATCGGGGCGCTTACACGACTTGCAACAGCAGCCCCTTCAAATATTCGCCTTCCGGGAACGCGGCGAGCAGCGGGTGATCGACGCCCGCGCCGAGGCGCTTGAGGATCCGCGCGTCGACTTTCGCGTCGGCCGCCGCGCCCGCGACGATCTTCTGGAACAGATCCATGTCGATCGCGCCCGAGCACGAATAGGTGAACAGCAGGCCGCCCGGACGCAGCAGACGGAACCCGCTCAGGTTGATGTCCTTGTACGCGCGTGCGGCGCGGTCCACGCTGTCGCGCGTCGGCGCGAATTTCGGCGGGTCGAGCACGATCAGGTCGAAGCGCTCGCCTTCGTCGACGAGGCGGCGCAGCGTCTTGAACGCGTCGGCGTCGAGCCAGGTCGCGCGCGCCGGATCGAAGCCGTTCGCGACGACGTTCTGCTGCGCGAGTGCGAGCGCGTCGCCGGACGAGTCGATCGACACGACGCGCGTCGCGCCGCCCTTGAGCGCCGCCAGCGAAAAGCCGCCCGTGTAGCAGAAGCAGTTCAGCACGTCGCGGCCCGCCGCATGCTGCGCGACGAGCGCGCGGTTGTCGCGCTGATCGACGTAGAAGCCGGTCTTGTGGCCGTTCGGCACGTCGACGTGATAGCGCACGCCGTTTTCGTCGACGATCAGCGTCGCGGGCGGCGCGTCGCCGGCCAGCACGCCGGTCGTCTGCTCGAGCCCTTCCTTGTCGCGGATCGACACGTCCGAGCGCTCGTAGACGTTCGGGCAGCCGGTCGCGCCGACCAGCGCCGCGACGATCGCGTCCTTCCACGCTTCGACGCCCGCGGCCATGAACTGGCAGACGAGCTGGCCGCGCGGCGCGGCGCCGGCTTCGGCGGTATCCGCCACGTAGTGGTCGACGATCAGGCCCGGCAGCCCGTCGGCCTCGCCGAATACGAGGCGCACGGCGCCGGTGCCCGACACCATCGCGGTGCGGTGCGCGACCGCGCGCTGCACGCGGCGCTTGAAGAACGCGTGATCGATCGGCTCGTTCTCGTCGAAGCTCCATACGCGCACGCGGATCTGCGACTGCGGGCTGTAGGCGCCGCGCGCGAGAAAGCGGCCGTCGTGCGCGCGCACGACGACCGTCGCGCCCGGCGCGGGCTTGCCGTCGACGCGGTCGATCGCGTTCGCGTAGATCCACGGATGGCGGCGCAGCAGCGATTTTTCCTTGGACGGCTTCAGTGTGACGGTTTGCATGATGAATTCGAAATGGGCCGCGGGCGGAGCCGACCGTCGCCGGTCGCCGCGCGCGGCGGATAACACGGAAAGCGCGTCAGTCGCGCTTCTTCGCGCGCGGATGCGCGCTGTCGTAAATCTTCGCGAGATGCTGGAAGTCGAGCGACGTATACACCTGCGTCGCCGAGACGCTCGCGTGGCCGAGCAGCTCCTGCACCGCGCGCAGGTCGCCGCTCGACTGCAGCACATGGGTCGCGAACGAATGGCGCAGCACGTGCGGATGCACGTGTGCGGGAATGCCGGCGGCCAGTGCCGCGCGCTTCACGCGTTCGCGCACGACGCCGGGCGACATCCGGTTGCCGCGCACCGACAGGAACAGCGGATGCGGATCGTGCTTCACGAATTCGCCGCGCACCGCGAGCCACGCGTTCAGCGCGTCGATCGCCTTGCGGCCGACCGGCACCTTGCGCTCCTTGTTGCCCTTGCCGCGCACGGTCACTTCCGCTTCGGCGAGATCGAGCCAGCCGGCCGACCGGTAATCGCCCGTCTGCGTATACGCGACGTCGAGGCCGATCAGCTCGGCGAGGCGCAGGCCCGACGAATAGAACAGCTCGAGGATCGCGTGATCGCGGATGCCTTCGGTCGTATCGGCGAGCGGCGCGTCCATCAGCGCGGACGCATCGTCGACCGACAGCGCTTTCGGCAGCGTCTTCGGCCGCTTCGGTGCACGCACCGCGGCGACCGGATTCGCCGGCATCTCGACGCGCTGTGCGAGCCAGCGGTAGAACGCGCGCCACGCGGACAGCCGGTGCGAGATCGAGCGCGCCGACAGCCCGCCCGCATGCGCACGCGCGACGGCGCCGCGTATGTCGGCCGCGACCAGCGTGTCGAGCGGGCGACCGGCGGCGAGCTTCTTCAGTTCGTCGAGTTCGTGCGTATACGCGCGCAGCGTGTGTTCCGACAACTGCCTGACGTGCTTCAGGTTCGACAGGTAGGCGGCGATCGGATCGTCGGTCATCGCGTGCGCGGTATCAGTGCGGCAGCAGGCGCGTGAGCGCGGCGCTCGCGAGCGTCGCGATCTGCGCGAGGAAGTCGGTCGCCATGCCGTCGTGGAAGCGGCGTGGATCGGGCGAGCCGAGCACGAGCAGGCCGAATGCGGGCGCGTCGGCGCCGGCCTGCGGCGCGCGCAGCGCAAGCAGCGCGACCGATGCGGCCGCGCCGTCGCCGGCCGGCGCCGCGGCGTCGCCGCCGTCCGCCGCATTCGCGGCCGGCGCGGCCACCGCCGGCGCGAGCCACTGCGCGGCTTCGAAGCCGGTGTTCGCGCCGCAATACGGCGTCACGAGGCCGTTGGCGAAGAGCCGCACTTCCTCGCCGACCTGGCGCGCGAAGTCGGCCTGTGCGTACGTATCGGCGACGTCCCAGACGCGCAGCGCCGTCTGCGGCACGTCGAACACGTCGGCGATGCCGTCGGCGATCGTGCGCGGCAGCGCGTACGGATCGCGCTCGGCGATCACGCGCGCGGTCCAGCGGCCGAACTTCGCGGACAGGCTGTCGTTCTCGTGCCCGTAGCGCACGAGTTCGGCGAGCCGACGTTCGAGATGCTTGTTCTTGTCGCGCAGCATCTCCATCTGCCGTTCCTGCAGCGAGATCGCGGCCTTGCCGTGCGGGTTCGCGAGGCGGATCGTCGCGAGCAGTTCGGCGTGCCGCGCGAAGAATTCGGGGTTGGCGAGCAGGTAGTCGGCGACTTCGCGATCGTTCATGTGACTGGCGCGTTCTTCGGGTTATCGGACGTTGAAAGGTCAGGCGGGCAGGTCGATCTCGCCTTCGAACACGGTCGCCGCGGGGCCGGCCATCATCAGCGCGGCCGATTCGTCGCGTGCGCCGTCCCAGCCGATCGTCAGCGTGCCGCCGTGCGTGTGCACGGTGACCGGCGAATCGAGCAGCCCGCGCCGGATCCCGGCCGCGACGGCCGCGCATGCGCCGGTGCCGCAGGCGAGCGTTTCGCCCGCGCCGCGTTCGTAGACGCGCAGCTTCACCTCGCTGCGCGACACGATCTGCATGAAGCCGGCATTCACGCGCTGCGGAAAGCGCGCATGGCGCTCGATCAGCGGGCCTTCCTCGAGCACCGGATACGCTTCGGCATCGTCGACGACCTGTACCGCATGCGGATTGCCCATCGAGACCGTCGAGATCCAGCGCGTGCGGCCGCCGACCTCGAGCGGCCACAGCGTGTCGCGGCCTTCGCTGCGGCCGTCGAGGCCCGACGCATCGAACGGCACCTGCTCGGGCGCGAACACGGGCGCGCCCATGTCGACGACCACTTCGCCGTTGTCCTGCATCGTCAGCGTGATGAGGCCCTTCATCACCTGCACGCGCACGCTGCGCTTGTCGGTGAGGCCGCGATCGCTGACGAATTTCACGAAGCAGCGCGCGCCGTTGCCGCAGTGTTCGACTTCGCCGCCGTCGCAGTTGAAGATCCGGTACTTGAAGTCGGCGCCGTCGACGGTCGGCTTCTCGACGAGCAGCAGCTGGTCGGCGCCGATGCCGAAGTGGCGGCTGGCGAGCGCGCGCACCTGCGCGGCGGTGAGCGGCGGCAGCGTGCGCGAATAGCCGTCGAGCACGACGAAGTCGTTGCCCGCGCCGTGCATCTTGGTGAACGAGAGTTTCACTGGGTCCGGAATTCCATGGCGATCGAGGCGGTCGGCACCGCGCGGGCGACGACGCGCGCTATCGCGCGGCGCCGTTCGTCGGGCCGATCTCAACCGCAAATGATACATGCAGCGGACCGGGGCGTCCCGCGCGGACGGGCGCTTCGCGTCGGGCCGCGGGCATGAACGCACGCCGATTCGGCAGCTCGGCGTGACGCGCGCCGCGCTTTCGCGCATCCTGCACGGCCATGCGGGCATCTCGCCGGAAATGGCACTGCGCCTCGAGGCGTGGCTCGGCGAGGAGCATGGCGGCCGCGCCGATCTGTGGCTCGCGCAGCAGTCCGCCTACGATCTATGGCAGGCGCGCGCGAAGGGTGCGCCGAAAGTCGCGCGGGCGCAGGCCCGCACCTGAACCGCACCCGCATATGCGGGCCTCTGCGCCGCCGCTTCAGTAAAGGCTCGGCTCGCCCGGCGGCCGCGTCTTGAAACGCTTGTGCACCCAGTAGTACTGCTCGGGCATCAGCGGAATCTGCTCCTCGAGGAATTCGTTCATCCGCCGCGCATCGAGATCGTCGTCGCCGGTCGGGTAGTGGTCCCACGGCTTGAACACCCTCAGCCGGTAGCCCTTGTAGTTCGGCAGCACCTCGCCGATGAACGGGACGACCTGCGCGTGGCCCGTCTTCGCGAGCCGGCCGACGGCCGTCAGCGTGCAGGCCGGCACGCCGAAGAAGGGTACGAACGTCGAGTTGCGCAGCCCGTAGTCCATGTCGGCGCCGAGCATCACCGGCTTGCGATCGCGCAGCCAGCGCAGCACGACGCGCGCGCTGTCGGCGCGCCCGACCATCTCCGCGTCGAAGCGGCCGCGCGCCTTCTTCGCTTCGGCTTCGAGCACCGGATTCGAGAACGGCTGGTACAGCGACCCGCAGCGGCGGTGCAGCGACCGGTTCAGCCAGATCGAGCCGGCCTCGATGCCGACGAAGTGCAGGCCGAGGAACAGCGTCGGCGGCAGGTCGGGATCGTCGAGGTCGACCGCGCTGTCGACCTGGATCAGCTTCGCGAGCTTCTTCTCGGAGCCGAACCACTGGACGCTGCGCTCGACGTAGCTGCGGATCGCATGGCGGAAGTGCCGGCCGGCAACTTCCTCGCGGCGTGCGTCGCTCCAGTCCGGAAAGCAGAGTTTCAGGTTGGTGTGTACGATGCGCTTTCGCCGGCTGGGAATCTGGTACAGCAGCCAGCCCAGGCCGTCGCCGATGCGCGCGGTGAGACCGTACGGCAGCAGGGCGAACAGCTTCAGCAAGCCGATGGCGAGGTGCGTGCCGAGACGGCCTAGCATGCGGAACCTCCGAGGGACCGGCGGGCCGGTTCGTTGCGAACAGGGGGGTAGGACAGCGGAAGATGCAGCACGGGCGGCGCTCTGTGACAATTCACGAAAGCCGCTATAATACGGGCTTCGCCGAGTTAACTGACAACTTGCGGGGCGAAGCCGGTTGGCGCGATGCGCGCTGCCCGGCACTGGTAATCCGCTAAAGCGTCGCCGCTTCAGGCCGAAAGAAGCTGGCTACGTGAAACCAACCGTAACCACACAGGAGCCTGAAAAAGTGGCAAACGATTATCTCTTCACGTCCGAATCCGTCTCCGAAGGTCATCCGGACAAGGTCGCCGACCAGATCTCGGACGCGATTCTCGACGCCATCCTCGAACAGGACAAATACTCCCGCGTTGCCGCCGAAACGCTGTGCAACACGGGTCTCGTCGTCCTGGCCGGCGAAATCACCACGACGGCCAACATCGACTACATCCAGATCGCGCGCGACACGATCAAGCGCATCGGCTACGACAACACCGACTACGGCATCGACTACAAGGGCTGCGCGGTGCTCGTCGCGTACGACAAGCAGTCGCCGGACATCGCGCAGGGCGTCGATCGCGCGCACGACGACAACCTCGATCAGGGCGCGGGCGACCAGGGCCTGATGTTCGGCTATGCGTGCGACGAAACGCCGGAACTGATGCCGCTGCCGATCTATCTGTCGCACCGCCTCGTCGAGCGCCAGGCGAGCCTGCGCCGCGACGGCCGCCTGCCCTGGCTGCGCCCGGACGCGAAGTCGCAGGTCACGATCCGCTATGTCGACGGCAAGCCCGATTCGATCGACACCGTCGTGCTGTCCACGCAGCACGCGCCGGACATCGAGCTGCCGGCGCTGCGCGAAGCCGTGATCGAGGAAATCATCAAGCCGACGCTGCCGGCCGACCTGATCAAGGGCGACATCAAGTTCCTCGTGAACCCGACCGGCCGGTTCGTGATCGGCGGCCCGCAGGGCGACTGCGGTCTGACGGGCCGCAAGATCATCGTCGACACCTACGGCGGCGCGGCTCCGCACGGCGGCGGCGCGTTCTCGGGCAAGGATCCGTCGAAGGTCGACCGTTCGGCTGCGTATGCGGGCCGTTACGTCGCGAAGAACATCGTCGCCGCGGGCCTCGCGTCGCGCGCGCTGATCCAGGTGTCGTACGCGATCGGCGTGGCCGAGCCGACCTCGGTGATGGTCAACACGTTCGGCACGGGCCGCGTGTCGGATGCGGTGATCACGAAGCTCGTGCGCGAGCATTTCGACCTGCGTCCGAAGGGCATCATCAAGATGCTCGATCTGCTGCGCCCGATCTACGAGAAGACGGCCGCTTACGGCCACTTCGGCCGCGAAGAGCCGGAATTCTCGTGGGAAGCGACCGACAAGGCGCTCGCGCTGGCCGAAGCGGCCGGCGTGGAGCCGACGGCGCGCGTCGCGTAAGCGCGGTTCGCCCCAAAACGAAAAACCCCGGCATGCCGGGGTTTTTTCTTGTGCGTCGCCCGTGCACGGGCGCGGATGCGGCGATGCCGCTCGGTTCAGCGGCCGCCGAACCCGAACCAGCCGTTGCTCGCCGCGAGGCGGCGCGGCCGGTTGACGCGGCGCTGCGGCGCCTGCGCGCGGCGCAGCGCGAGCGCGCGCAGCGACGACGGCTTTTGCAGCAGCGAACGCAGGCCCGCGCGGCGCGCGAGCGCCTGCGCGCTCATCAGCGACAAAAAGGCGTGAAACCACGCGCGGATGCCGTCGAGCCGGCTGAGCGCGTGCGTACGCTCCGCCAGCGCGCGCACGCGCGTCCGGTGATGGCGCAGCGGGCGGGCGGGAGCGGACGGTACGACGCGCTTGGCAGCGCGGCTGAGACGGGAAGTCAGACGGAATGGCATGTGAACGATGCTTCGCTTGAATGGTGGCGCCCTTGAAGAGCGCACTGGTATGAACGGCCTCGGATGGCGCAACGCATCTTACCGAAAGTCGTTGCGCGCCGCGCCCGCCAGAATTGACAGGCCGCGACAGGCTACAGCGGTTTCATGACGGGCAAAAGTCGCGATAAACCCTTGTGCCGTCTGGCACGCGCCGAATTGCGCCTGTCGCTGAGGCCGCTGCGGCGCCGAACAGTTCCGTTGATCGCGATCAAATTGCCGATTGGCATGCCCCTGCGCACGACAATGGTGCTGTTCGCCCGATCGGACGCCGATTTACAATCGTCACATTCACACAATAATCGCGTGGCATCCCATGTCGTCTCCCTTGCAGTCGGAATCGATCCGCGAGCAGGTCGCGGAATTGCGCGAACGCGGCTTCGTCGTCGCGCGCGGCCTCGTCGGCGAGCAGCAGTGCGCGACGCTCAAGCGCATCGCGCAGCAGCAGCTCGAAGAGGCCGCGGCGCCGATCGAGTTCGAAGCGGATCTGCGCTATCCGGGCGCGCCCGAGTCCAAGCATGCGCCGGGCGGGCACACGGTGCGGCGGCTGCTCGACGCGTACGGCCGCGATCCGGCGTTCGCCGAGCGCGCGATCGCGCCCGAGATCGGCGCATGGATGCGCGAGTACTTCGGCGAACAGCCGGTGCTGTCGCGCGCGCATCACAACTGCATGATGACGAAGCATCCCGCGTACGGCAGCCTGACCGGCTGGCATCGCGACTTTCGCTACTGGGCGTTCGAGCGCGCGGACATGGTGTCGGTGTGGCTCGCGCTCGGCCCCGAGACGAACGAGAACGGCGCGTTGTGGCTCGTGCCGGGCTCGCATACGGCCGAATTCGGGCCCGATGCATTCGACGACGCGAAGTTCTTCCGCAGCGATCTGCCCGCGAACCGCGCGATGATCGACGCGGCGACGTGTCCGTCGCTGAACACCGGCGACGTCGTGTTCTTCCATTGCAACACGCTGCATTCGGCCGGGCAGAACCGCTCCGACGACGTGAAGTTCTCGCTCGTCTACACGTATCACGGGATCAGCAACCGGCCGATCCCCGGCACGCGTTCGGCATCGAAGCCGGAAGTGCAGTTCTAGGCGCGCTGCATGGGCGCGAGGCGCAGCGAGCGACGGCCGCTGCGCTTGACCGAAACGACGGGCGGCCTGGCCGCCCGTTGCGCTGTGTGCGGGCCGGTGGATGCGACGCGCTTGCGCGCCCACCGAACCGGCGCGCTCGATCAGCGCTTGTTGCTGCCCGGCATCGCGAGGCCGATCAGGCCGACCAGCAGCGCGACGGCGCCGCCCGCGATCAGCAGGATCGTCTTCGTCGCCGGCGAGCCGGTGAAGAAGCGCGACAGGTTGTCGTTGAGCGAATGAAACGACTGCCCGCCGAAATACAGCAGCACGATGCCGCCGACGAGCAGCGCAACCGAGATGACCCGGGACATACCAACCTCGCAGAAACGGTGATTCGAGACGCCGCAGTGTAGGGGACGACCGCTGCTGCGTCCATCGCCGTGCGCGCCTGCGCGACGTTCGCTACCATTACCGGCGTGCTTCTTCGCCGCCCGCGCGCATGCGCGGCCGGCGCGTTTCCTCCTCCGATGTCCTCACGGGAAAAATCCATGGCCTACGAAGCAGCTTCCGAACGTTATGCCGACATGCAATACCGCACCTGCGGCAAATCCGGGCTCAAACTGCCCGCGCTGTCGCTCGGTTTGTGGCACAACTTCGGCGATTCGACGCCGATCGCGACGCAGCGCGAGATCCTGCGCACCGCGTTCGATCTCGGCATCACGCATTTCGATCTCGCGAACAACTACGGGCCGCCGTACGGCAGCGCGGAAATCAACTTCGGCCGGCTGCTGAAGGAGGACTTCCGTCCGTACCGCGACGAGCTGCTGATTTCGACGAAGGCGGGCTGGGACATGTGGCCGGGCCCGTACGGCAGCGGCGGCGGCTCGCGCAAATACGTGCTCGCGAGCCTCGATCAGAGCCTGCAGCGCATGGGGCTCGATTACGTCGACATCTTCTATTCGCATCGCTTCGATGCGCATACGCCGCTCGAAGAGACGGCCGGCGCGCTCGCAGCGGCGGTGCAGCAGGGCAAGGCGCTGTATATCGGCATCTCGTCGTACTCGGCGACGAAAACGCGCGAGATGGCCGAGTTGCTCGCGCAGTACAAGGTGCCGCTGCTGATCCATCAGCCGTCGTACAACATGCTGAACCGCTGGATCGAACGCGAGCTGCTCGACACGCTCGACGAGATCGGCACGGGCAGCATCGCATTCACGCCGCTCGCGCAAGGGCTGCTGACGTCGAAATACCTCGGCGGCGTGCCGGCCGATGCGCGCGTGAACAAGCCGGGCGGCGGCTCGCTGAAGGAGGAGCATCTGAGCGCGGCCAACCTCGAGCACGTGCGCAAGCTGAACGAGATCGCGCAACGGCGCGGACAGAGCCTCGCGCAGATGGCGCTCGCCTGGGTGCTGCGCGGCGGCCGCGTGACGTCCGCGCTGATCGGCGCGAGCCGCGCGGAGCAGGTGCGCGAAAACGTCGGCGCGCTGAAGAACCTCGAGTTCTCGGCCGAGGAGCTCGCCGAAATCGATCGCTACGCGACCGAAGGCGGGATCAATCTGTGGGAAAAGCCGTCGACCGATCAGGCGATCTGAGCGGCAAGCGAAGCGGCGTGCGCGCGTTCGCGCGCGCCGCAGCAGCGCGGCACGACGAGCGCATCGGCGGCGCGCCGGCGCGTGCGGCTAGATCAGCGCCGGTAGCCCTTCGACGAGCAGCACCGCCACGCCGACGCCGAGAATCACGCCCAGCGCGCGCAGCAGGTTATGGCGGAACTGCGTCGCACACGGCACTGCGCCGAGAAATAGCGCGCCGGCGAGCGCCATCGGGATCAGAAGGATGAAGTCGCCGATCGTGAAATAGGTCGTCATGCGTGTCTCCTACGTGTGCCGAAGCCGCATGCGGGCTCCGGCGCCATGCCGGGCATGTCTCGTGTCATGCGTCCCGATCGTGAGCGGGACGTCGTTTCGAGTATAGGCAACGCGGCGGCGTTTTTCGCTATCCGAACCATTAAAAAGTCTGCGGAAAACCCGGAAAACCGCGCATTTTTTCGCGTATTCGACGAATGCCTTGCATCAGTCTTTCATATTGATTGCGGTTTTCCGGCGAAACGCCGCATCGTCGGCGAGGCGGCCGCCACACCGGCGGTGCGGCGGCCGCTCGCTCATGCGCGGCCGGACTGCACGCGCGCAGCCGGCGTGCGGAACACCAGCGCGAGGCCGGCGACGATCGCCGCCATGCCGACGAGCGCGAGCGGCGCAGGGCGATTGCCGAGCCACATTGCGTCCATCAGCGTGGTGACGATCGGCACGAGGTAGAACAGGCTCGTCACGTTCACGAGATCACCGCGCTGCATCAAGCGGTAGAACAGCAGCTGCGCGACGACCGAGATCACGATGCCGAGCCACAGCAGCGGGACGACGAACGCCCAGCTCACCTCGAACGCGATCGGCCGGAACGGCAGGACCACCGCGCACAGCACGAGCCCGATCGCGTTCTGCAGCGGCAGCACGTCCGCGGGCGCGGCGCGCACGCGCTTTTGCAGCAGCGAGCCGACCGTCAGCGCGCCGAGCGCCAGCAGCGCACATGCGATGCCGGACATCGGCAGCCGCGCATCGCCGACGCCGCGGCAGACGACGAGCGCCAGTCCCGCGAGCGCCAGCGCGAGCCCGGCGACGCGCATCGGTTGCCAGCGCCGCTCGACGAAAGCGAGCGTCAGGATCGGCTGTACGCCGAGGATCGTCGCGAGCACGCCGGGCGCGATGCCGCGTTCGAGCGCGAGCAGATAGAAGATCGAGTAGCCGCCCATCATCAGCACGCCGGTCAGCACCGTCATGCGCCGTTCGCCGCGCGGCGGCAGCCAGCGTCCGCGCAGGCGCGCGAGCACGAGCAGCACGAGCGAGGCGAGCGCGAAGCGCGCGGCGAGAAACACGAAGGCGGAGGCATGACGCAAGCCGAGTTCGGCGAAGATCGCGCCGCTGCTCCAAAGCAGCACGAACAGCGACGTCGCCCCATGCGCGCGAAGCGCGGGTTTGAACGAAACCATAGGAATTCACCTGTCTGAACGAATCGGAACGTTCCATGCGCACGCGTCACGACGCGCGTGCGTCAAGGCGCACGAACGTCGACAGGCGGGCGAATGGAAGACGAAGCGAAAGGCCGGCCGATCAGCCGGCGAGTGCCGGCGGAGGCGGCGCGGCGCCGACGAGCGGCGGTGCGACAGGCGGAGGAAGAATCGACGGATGCGTGCACGCCCGCGGCCGCGCGTCGGGCAGCGGCCGGCATCTCGCAAAGGCGGACGTGAGCGAATGCATCGTGTCGAAGGCAGTGGAATGCGAATGAACGTCAAAGGTACCGCATTGCGTGCATGCCGGCAACGGATGCGTCGCGTGCCGCCGCTCGACATGCGTGCCTGCTGCGCGCGCCTGCATGTTCGCCTGCATGCGCGCCGGATGCGCTTGCGCGGAATCGGCGGCGGCCGACATTCGACAGGGTATGATGGGGGCATCCGCGCGAGCAAGCGCCCGTGCGGCGCAGTGGTTGATTGGAGACATTCGACGAAATCGCGGCGCTTTGCCCGCTTCTTCTTCTTTTCGCGCTTCGATAAACCGTGAACAATGGGATCGCGCGCAACGCTCCGGCGAGAGCGGCGCCGATCGCGCGTTTGCCGGCCTTCCACAAGGCCGCGTTTCAAGTTTCAAGAGTGGGGAACCATCATGCATGTCGGGTCGATTGTTTGCACTACCCATATCGCGGTGCCGAAGGGCGCGCGCGGGATCGTCCAGCGCATTCTGGGCGACATGGCCATGGTGACCTGGTACGCGGGCGTGCCGGGCGAGTCCAAGGAACTCAACACCGAGCCGTTCTTTCTCGAGGATCTGATCGACACCGGCGAATCCGTGCTGCCGGCCGGCGCGGCGATCCACTGAACGCGCGCGCCGTGCCGAACGCTCGTCTTTCGGCGCGGCGCGCGGCACAATGCGGGGGATGAACGACGTCACCTCCGCCCCCGCTTCTCCCGACGGCCCGCCGTTTGCCGGTCTCACGCCCGAGTGCGTGCTCGATGCGCTCGACAGCGTGCTGATGCCGGCCGGTCTGCGGACCGACGGGCGCCTCCTTGCGCTGAACAGCTACGAAAACCGCGTCTATCAGGTCGGCGTCGAAGACGGCCCGCCCGTCGTCGCGAAGTTTTACCGTCCGGCGCGCTGGTCTGACGAAGCGATCCTCGAGGAACACGCATTCGTCGCCGAACTCGCCGCGCGCGAGATTCCGGCCGTGCCGGCGCGCACCTTCGACGGCCGCACGCTGCATGCGTTCGGCGGCTTCCGCTTCTCGATCTTCGAGCGCCGCGGCGGCCGCGCGCCCGATCTCGATCGCAGCGATACGCTCGAATGGCTCGGCCGATTCATCGGCCGCATTCATGCGGTCGGTGCGACGCAACCGTACGTCGCGCGTCCGTCGCTCGACATCCGCACGTTCGGCTACGAGCCGCGCGACTATCTGCTCGCGCACGATTTCATTCCCGACGACGTACGCCCCGCGTACGAAACGGCCGTCGCGCTCGCGCTCGAAGGTGTCGAGGCGGCGTTCGAGCGCGCAGGCGAGATCCGCCTGCTGCGCACGCATGGCGACTGCCATCCGAGCAACGTGCTGTGGACCGATGCGGGCCCGCATTTCGTCGACTTCGACGACAGCCGGATGGCGCCCGCGGTGCAGGATCTGTGGCTGTTGCTGCCCGGCGATCGCGCGGGCGCATCGCGCGCGCTCGCGGACCTGCTCGCCGGCTACGAGGATTTCTGCGAATTCGAGCCGCGCGAGCTGCATCTCGTCGAAGCGCTGCGCACGTTGCGGCTGATCCACTACGCGGCGTGGCTCGCGCGACGCTGGGACGATCCCGCATTCCCGGCCGCGTTTCCGTGGTTCAACACGCATCGATACTGGGAAGCGCGCGTGCTCGAACTGCGCGAGCAGATCGGCGCGATGCAGGAAGGGCCGCTGTGGCCGGTGTGACGGCACGCGCGGCAACGGCGGCCACGTGTATCTGCCGATGATGGCCGCTCGCCGCGTGGCGTGTCTTGCGAATACAACGAGGACGGGCTGCGTCGCACGGTCGCTCTTGCCGCGACGCCAGCCCCTTCCGTATGTCGGTAGACCCTAGAACTTCAGCATCAGCTTGATCACCGCCGCGAAGCGCTTGCCGTACGGCGGCGCGATCAGTCCGCGCAGGTTGATCCGCGGCTGCATGACGACCGGCTTCATCTTCGAGAACGTGACGAAGCCGTCGTAGCCGTGATACGCGCCCATCCCGCTCGCGCCGACGCCGCCGAACGGCAGGCTGCCGCACGCGATGTGCATCAGCGTCTCGTTGACCGTCACGCCGCCGGAGATGGTCTCGTGCATCACGCGCTCGATCGTGCCGGCATCCTCGTCGAACAGATAAAGCGCGAGCGGACGCGGGCGCGCGTTCACGTACGCGATCGCTTCGTCGAGCCGCTCGTACGGCACGAGCGGCAGCAGCGGCCCGAAGATCTCCTCGTGCATCACCTGCGCCGACGCCGGCACGTGCGTGAGCGCACACGGCACGAAGCGGCGCGACGCCGGATCGGATGCCGCGTCGGACAGCGCGTGCAGCTGCGCGCCCGCCGCCTGCGCGTCGCTCGCGAGTTGCTGCAGCCGCGCGAAATGGCGGCCGGACACGATCGTCGTGTAGTCGCCGCTGTTCTGCAGATCGGGATAGAGCGTCGCGAAGCGGGCGCGTGCGCGCTCGATGAACGCGGCCTCCATGCCGCGCGGCAGCAGCACGTAGTCGGGCGCGATGCAGGTCTGCCCGGCGTTCAGCGTCTTGCCGGCGACGATCGCGTCGACGGCCGCATCGAAGCGCGCGTTCGGACCGATGATCGCCGGCGACTTGCCGCCGAGTTCGAGTGTCACGGGCGTGAGGTTGTCGGCCGCCGCGCGCATCACGTGGCGGCCCACTTGCGTCGAACCGGTAAACAACAGGTGATCGAACGGCAGCGCGCTGAACGCGGCGCCGACCTGCGCATCGCCGTTCACGACGGCGACGTCGTCGCGCGCGAACGTCGTCGCGATCAACTGCTCGAACAACGCCGCCGTGCGCGGCGTCAGTTCGGACATCTTGATCATCGCGCGATTGCCGGCCGCGAGCGCGCAGACGAGCGGGCCGGCCGCGAGCAGCACGGGGTAGTTCCACGGCGCGACGATGCCGACCACGCCGAGCGGCTGCGGGATCACCTTCGCGCGTGCGGGGCGCAGCCACTTGTTCATCGGCTTGCGCATCGGCTTCATCCAGCGTTTGCCGTGCCGCAGCGCATCGTCGATCTCTTCCTTCGCCATCCAGATTTCCGCGAGCAGCACTTCCTGCTTCGAACGATGGCCGAAGTCGGCGCTGATCGCATCGGCGAGCGCGTCCGCGTGGTCGATCAGCATCGTGCGCAGCGCGCGCAGATGCCGCGCGCGCGTCTCCCATGCCGGATACGGCGCACGCAGATAGGCCGCGCGCTGCTCGCGCAGCAGCGTATCGAGTGCGTCGATCGACGGCTGCGCTTGCGGCGCCAGTTCGGGCAGATCGTTCTTCATGTCGTCTCCTTCAGGATGTCGGGGCGCGTCGGGCGGCAGCGGGCGAGGCGGGACGGCAAGCGTCGCGCCCGCGCGACGGTGACGCAGCACGGAGTACGCCGCGCGCGGCATGCGTGCTCGGCATCGCGCAGCATTGAATGGCGGCGCACCTGCAACGAGCGATCACCGGGCGATGCACCGTTGCCGTGCGCGGCGACGCGCGCACGGGACACTGCGTGCGATCCGTCGAATCGTTGCGCGCGCAGACCGTCCAAACGGTCGGCGATGGCTATCGCCGTTCGATTCGCGCCGGGCGCGCGCGTCGTACCATGCGTGGCCGCGCACATGCGCGTTTGAAATGAAATGCGCAGGCCGCGCGGCGCGTCCCGGTCGTCGGGGCGGCATGCGGCCTGCAGAACCTGACGCTGCATCGTCTCTCTCCCGTTTCGCGACGGATCGGCTTCTGGCGGCCGGTGCATCGCGCGCAGTCAATCGGCACATCTTAAATTTAGTCCACGCGCACGTTTAGAGGAATCGCTCTTGAATCGTCGCGCCGCGCAGCGGACGGCCGTTCCTACAATGCCCGAACATTACAAGCGGGACCCGGGCCGCGCCGGGCGCCCCGCATGACACGAAGGAGACGTGACATGCAATACGACTACATCATCGTCGGCGGCGGCTCGGGCGGTTCGAGCGTCGCCGCGCGCCTCGCCGACGCGTGCCCGGACGCGACGATCGCACTCATCGAAGCCGGCCCGCACACCGAGCGCAATCTGCTCGTCAACATGCCGGTCGGCATCGCGGCGCTCGTGCCGTTCAAGCTGCGCACGAACTACGGTTACGAGACCGTGCCGCAGCCGGGCTTGGGCGGGCGCCGCGGCTATCAGCCGCGCGGCCGTGGCATGGGCGGCTCGAGCGCGATCAACGCGATGATCTATACGCGCGGCCATCCGAGCGACTACGACGAATGGGCGCAGCTCGGCGCGACCGGCTGGGGCTGGCAGGACGTGCTGCCGTATTTCCGCCGCGCGGAAGGCAACCAGCGCGGCGCCGACGCATGGCATGGCGCCGACGGTCCGCTGACGGTATCGGATCTGCGCTTTCGCAATCCGTTCTCCGAACGATTCATCGAAGCCGCGCATGCAGCCGGCTATCCGCTCAACGACGACTTCAACGGCGCGACGCAGGAAGGCGTCGGCTTCTATCAGGTCACGCATCGCGACGGGTCGCGCTGCAGCGTCGCACGCGCGTACATCTACGGCCGCAACCGGCCGAACCTGCACGTGATCACCGATGCGACCGTGCTGCGCGTCGGCTTCGACGGCAAGCGTGCGGTCGGCGTCGCGGTGTCGCGCAACGGGCGCATCGAGACGCTCGGCGCGCGCGCGGAAGTGATCCTGTCGGCGGGCGCGTTCAACTCGCCGCAACTGCTGATGTGCTCGGGCATCGGGCCCGCCGCGCAGCTGCGCCGGCACGGGATCGCGGTCGTGCACGATGCGCCGGACGTCGGCGAAAACCTGATCGACCACATCGACTTCATCATCAACACGCGCGTGAATTCGTCGGAGCTGGTCGGCATCTGCCTGCGCGGGATCGCGAAGATGACGCCCGCGCTCGCTCGCTATTTCTCGAGCCGCACGGGAATGATGACGAGCAACGTCGCGGAAGCGGGCGGCTTCATCAAGAGCGATCCGTCGCTCGATCGGCCGGACCTGCAGCTGCATTTCTGCACGGCGCTCGTCGACGATCACAATCGCAGGATGCACTGGGGATTCGGCTATTCGCTGCACGTGTGTGCGCTGCGTCCGTACAGCCGCGGCACGGTCGCGCTTGCGAGCGGCGACGCGCGCGACGCGCCGCTGATCGATCCGCGCTTTTTCAGCGATTCGCGCGATCTCGACCTGCTCGTGCGCGGCGCGCAGGCGATGCGCCGCATCCTGTCGCAGCCGCCGCTCGCCTCGCACGGCGGTCGCGAGCTGTACACGCATCCGGATCAGAGCGAAGCCGAGCTGCGCGAAGCGATCGTCGCGCATGCGGACACGATCTATCACCCGGTCGGCACCTGCCGGATGGGCTCGGATGCGCGCGCGGTCGTCGATCCGCAATTGCGCGTGCGCGGCGTCGAAGGGTTGCGCGTCGTCGATGCATCGGTGATGCCGACGCTGATCGGCGGCAACACGAACGCGCCGTCGGTGATGATCGGCGAACGCGCGGCGGACTTCATCGTTGCCGCGCGCAAGGGCGGTGTGCCGCGCGATCAGCCCGCGGCCACCGTGCACGGCCGCTGAGCACCGTGCGGCGCGGCGCGATGTTCAGGCGAACGTATCGACGAGGCCCGCGCGCTGCACGACGGCGGCGCTCGTTGCGGCCGTCGCGGATGCCGCGGCGTCGACCGGTGCATCGGCGCCTGACGACCCGCCGCCCGCGCGCTGCGACGGCCGGCCGCCGGCGAACTGCTGTTGCGGCTGCTGCTGCGATGCGAAGCCGCCGTCGCTGACGGTCGCGCTGCCGAGCCCGAGCCCGCCCGCTTCCATCGCGTCGCGCAGCTTCGGCAGCGCGGCTTCGACCGCGTCGCGCACCTGCGCATGCTGCGATACGAACAGCGCATGCGCGTGGTTGTCCGCGACGCGCAGCACGACCTGCAGCGGCCCGAGATCCGGCGGGTTCAGCGTCAGCTCGGCGCTCTGCTGGTGCGCATTCGACAGGAACACGACCTTCTGGCTCAACGCGTCCGTCCAGTCGGCGGTGCCGACCGGCGGCGCGAGCACGTGCGCGTTCGCCGCGGCGATCGCGGCCGATGCGGGCGGCGTCGGCAGGTTCGCATGCGCGGCGGCGGTGGCGGCAGCCGCCGCGAGCGTTGCGGCGGCATTCGGTTCGGCTGCGTCGGTCGCGGCAGCGGCCGTCTGCGCGTCGGGCTGCGTCGCGGCTGCGCTCGGCTGTGCGGCCGATGCCGGCTGCGCGGCGGCTTGCGCTTGCGCCTGCGTTTGCATTTGCGCCTGCGGCGCCGCGCCCTTCGCATCGGCGAGCACATGGCCGAACGTCGGCGCCTTCGGGATCGACGGCGTCAGCGGCGCCGCGGCCGTTGCGGCGCTCGACGGCGCAGCCGCGCCCGACGCCGGCAGCGCGACGGCGCCGGCACCGCCGGTCAGTTTGTCGAGCGCCGCATGCAGCGCGTCGCGCGTTGTCGCGGGGGCGGCCGCCGACGTGGCGTCCGGCGCGGTGCCGGCGGTCGTCGAAGCGGTCGTCGCGAGCGTCGGCTGGCCGTCCGCTGCGGCGGACTGCGCGGACGCGTCGGCGGCCGACGCGCCGTCCGCGTGCGCCTGCAGCTGGGCCTGGACGGCCGCGGCCGCCGCGAGTGCGGCCGCATCGGGATTCGCCGCGGTCGACGCGTGCGCCTGGTCCGGCGACGCGTCGTCGTCGTCCGCTTTGGCCGCGACCGGCTTCGCGTCGGCCGATTTCGGCGGTGCGGTGTCGGCGGTCGCGGTACGGTCGGCGTCGTGCCGCGTATCGACGCGTTGCTGCAGCGTCTGCGCGAACGGCGCCGTGGCGGGCGTCGCGGCATCGCGGTCGCCGCTCGCGGCGGACGACGCGCTGCGGCCCGCGGCTTTCAGCGCGGCGCCGACGGTATCGATCAGGGCGCCGGTCAGGGACGGGGAAGGCATGGCGATTCTCTCGTTCGAAGGCGGTGGGCGGGTTACGACGTCCGGGCCGCGTCGGCCCGCATGCGCAGGATCTTCGCCGCGTGCTCGTCGGCTTCGCGCTGCTCGCGCTTCGCCGCGCGCTGCGCTTCCTGCGCGACGCCGCGCGCCTGCAGGATCTCGTACGAGCCGACGGTGCGCTTCTTCTGCTGCCAGTTCGGCCGCGCCTCGTCGATCCGCAGTTCGGCGGCGGCGAGCACGCTGCGCTGCTGCGCGATCGCCGCATCGAGCGTGTCGATGAACGCCTGGAAGTTGCGCCAGTTGCCGGCCGGCATCCCGTGCTGCGCCGACTGCGCGAAGCGCGCGTGATATTCGTCGCGATAGCGCAGCAGCGCGTCGAGCTGTTCGGCCGCGGCCGTGCGGTCGCGCTGCGCGGTGCCGAGCTGCTTCGCGGCGTCGTCGAGGTCTTCCTGCGCGCGATCGAGCAGCAGTTGAAGCGGGAAACCGTGTGCCATTTGCGTGAGCCTCCAGGGACCGGGTGGATCCGCGAACGGATTCAGGAATCGAACAACGCATCGAGCGCCGCGAGGCTCGACGCGAACGGTGCGCATTCGCGAAAGCCCTGCTGCAGGAACGCTTCGATGCGCGGATAGAGCGCGATCGCGCGGTCGAGCTGCGCGTCGCGGCCCGGTGCGTACGCGCCGACCGCGATCAGATCGCGGTTGCGCTGATAGCGCGACAGCATCTGCTTGAAATGGCGGACGCGGTCGAGATGCGTATCGTCGATCAGCGCGGTCATCGCGCGGCTGATCGACGCCTCGATGTCGATCGCCGGATAGTGACCGGCCTCGGCGAGCGCGCGCGACAGCACGATATGGCCGTCGAGGATCGCCCGCGCCGAATCGGCGATCGGATCCTGCTGGTCGTCGCCTTCGGTCAGCACCGTGTAGAACGCGGTGATCGAGCCGCCGCCTTCGGGCCCGTTGCCGGTGCGCTCGACGAGTGCCGGCAGCTTCGCGAACACCGAGGGCGGATAGCCCTTCGTCGCCGGCGGTTCGCCGATCGCGAGCGCGATCTCGCGCTGCGCCATCGCATAGCGCGTCAGCGAATCCATCAGCAGCAGCACGTGCTTGCCCTGGTCGCGGAAGTATTCGGCGAGCGACGTCGCATACGCGGCGCCCTGCATCCGCAGCAGCGGCGACACGTCGGCCGGCGCCGCGACGACGACCGAGCGCGCGAGCCCGTCCTCGCCGAGGATCTGTTCGATGAATTCCTTCACTTCGCGGCCGCGTTCGCCGATCAGGCCGATCACGATCACCTCGGCGCTCGTGTAGCGCGCCATCGTGCCGAGCAGCACCGACTTGCCGACGCCCGAGCCCGCGAACAGCCCCATGCGCTGCCCGCGGCCGACGGTGAGCAGCGCGTTGATCGCGCGGACGCCGACGTCGAGCACGTGATGAATCGGTTCGCGATCGAGCGGATTGATCGACGGCGCGGACAGCGGCGCGTCGACCTTCGACGCGAGCGGGCCGAGCCCGTCGAGCGGGCGCCCGGCCGCATCGACGACGCGACCCAGCATTTCCCAGCCGACCGGCAGCCGTTTCGCGCCGGCGAGCGGATCGGCGACGGGCGCCCGTTCGAGCGGCCACACGCGCGCGCCGGGCAGCACGCCCGCGACGTCGGTGGTCGGCATCAGGAACAGGCGCTCGCCGGAGAAGCCGACGACTTCCGCCTCCGCATAGGGCAGCGTGCTGCCCGGCGGCAATTCGATCGTGCATTCGGCGCCGACGGAGAGGCGCAGTCCGATCGCCTCGAGCACGAGCCCGGCCGCGCGCGTGAGGCGCCCGCACGGGCGCAGCGGCAGCGCGCGCTGGCTGCGCGCCGACAGCGCGTGCAGATGTTCGCGCCAGTGCGCGAGATGCGGATTGTGCGGCGCGCGCCGCGCGTCGGGCGCGGACGACGTACGCTGCGCCGCGCGGTCGGCGGCCGGTGCGGCGTGGGCATCGGCCGTGTCGTGCGTGTCGTCCAAGGCGTCCGGCCCGCGCGACGCGCGCGCGAGTTCACGCTCGAGCGGCGTCATCGCGCCCTGCGCGAGCGACTCGGGCGTATGCGGCGTCACCACGTGCTCACCTTGCCGATCGCGGCCGCGACGCGCTGCCAGCGCGTCGGCAGCGTCGCATCGACTTCGCCGGTCGCCGCGTGCGCGCGGCAGCCGCCGCGTTCGATCGACGCATCGGTGCGCACGCTCCAGCCGAGCGCATCGAGATCGTCCTGCAGATAGGCTTCGACGACCGGCAGATCGGCCGGGTTGACGGCCAGATGCGGCGCGCCGGACAGCGCGGGCTCGGCGGCCAGCACGTCGCGCACCGCCGCGACGAGCGCGGCCGGATCGTGCTTCACGTGCTGACGCACGACCTGCTGCGCGATCTCGAGCGCGAGCTGCGCGACGTCGGCCGCGAGATCGTGCTCGGCGCTCGCGAGCGCTTCGCGAAACGATGCGGCCAGCGCCGCGAGCTGCGCGGCTTGTTCGCGCGCTTCGGCCTGGCCGGCCTCGAATCCCTGCTGCCGGCCCTGCTCGAAGCCGGCCTGATAGCCGCGCGCCTGGCCTTCGACGTGGCCGGCCGCATGCCCTTCGGCGTGCGCGGCGTCGCGCACGCGCTGCAGTTCCTCGGCGAGCGCGGCGGCGGCCGCGGCCGCATCGTCGGGCGGCGGCGGGGGCGGCGGCGGATCGAACGACGCCATCTCCCACCGCTGGTACGCGGTGAGCGTGCGGGCGCTGGCCGGATCAGACATACGCGTCTTCCGCCTTGCCGCCGATCACGATCTGGCCGCTCTCGGCGAGGTTGCGCACGATCTGCAGGATGCGGCGCTGCTGCGTCTCGACTTCGGACACGCGCACCGGCCCGCGCGCGTCGAGATCCTCGGCGAGCAGTTCGGCCGCGCGCTGCGACATGTTCGCGAGGAACTTCTGGCGCAGCGGCGGCGGCGCGCCCTTGAGCGCAACGATCAGCGTCTCGGACTCGACTTCCTTCAGCACCATCTGGATCGCACGATCCTCGAGGTCGAGCAGGTTCTCGAACACGAACATCTGGTCGACGATCTTCTGCGCGAGGTCCGGGTCGTACTGGCGCACGCTTTCGAGCACGCCTTCCTCGTGCACGCTCGTCATGAAGTTCAGGATCTCGGCCGCCGTGCGGATGCCGCCCATCGGGCTGCGCTTCAGGTTGTCGCTGCCGGACAGCAGGCTCGTCAGCACGTCGTCGAGCTCGCGCAGCGCGGCCGGCTGAATGCCGTCGAGCGTGGCGATGCGCAGGATCACGTCGTTGCGCAGCCGCTCGGTGAAGCACGACGCGATCTCGGAGGCCTGATCGCGATCGAGATGGACGAGGATCGTCGCGATGATCTGCGGATGCTCGTTCTTGATCAGCTCGGCCACCGCGCCCGAGTCCATCCACTTGAGCCCTTCGATGCCGCTCGTGTCGCTGCCCTGCAGGATGCGGTCGATCAGCACGCCGGCCTTGTCCTCGCCGAGCGCCTTCGTCAGCACCGAGCGGATGTATTCGCTCGAATCGAGCGACAGCGCGGTGTGCTGCTCGGCTTCCTTCACGAACTCCTGCAGCACGTCCTCGACCTGCTCGCGCGTGACGTTCTTCAGCGCGGCCATCGCGGCGCCGATCTTCTGCACCTCGCGCGGCGCGAGGAAGCGGAATACCTGCGCGGCTTCTTCCTCGCCGATCGACATCAGCAGCAGCGCGCTTTTGGTCAAGCCTTCAGCGTTCATCGGACACCCAGTTCTTCACGACGGTCGCAACGATCTTCGGATCCTGGCGGGCGATCGTGCGCGCGTAGTCGAGGTTGCGTTCGTAGCGGTTCTTCTCGTTTTCGAAGGCGAGCAGCGCCGTATCGGACTCGTCTTCCGGCTCGGGGGCCGGCAGCCCGTCGAGCACGACCGGCTCGCCCGGCAGCGCGAGCGCCGGCGCCGGCGGCTCGGGCGGCGGGAACGCGCGGCGCATCGCCGGCCGCACGAACATGAAGTAGAGCGCCGCCGCGGCCGCCGCGATGCCGAGCCACTTCGCCGCTTCCTTCGCGAGCGCGATCATGTCGGGCTGGCGCCACCACGGCAGATCGGCGTTCGGATCGGTCGCGGTCGAGAACGCGCTGTTCATCACGTTCACCGAGTCGCCGCGCTTCGCGTCGTAGCCCATCGCGTCCTTCACGAGCTGCTCGATCTGCGCGAGCTTCGCGGGCGGCAGCGGCTGCATCGTCACGTGGCCCTTCGCGTCGGCGACCGGCTGATAGTTGACGACGACGGCGACCGACAGCCGCTTCACGGTGCCCATCGGCTGCTCGACGTGGCGGATCGTCTTGTCGAGCTCGTAGTTGGTCGTCTGGTCCTTGCGGTCGCTGACCGGCGTCGTCTGCGGCGCGTTTGCGCCGTTGCCGGCGACGATCGGCGCGGACGCCGGCTGCGGCGGCGTGTTCGACAGCGCGCCCGGCACGCCCGACGCGCCGCTTTGTGCGAGCTCGGTCGACGTGCTGGTCTGCTGGCTGCGGATCGCCGCCTGCTGCGGCGAACCGTTCGGGCCGTAGCTTTCGGACGTCTGTTCGAGCTTCGAGAAGTCGATGTCGGCGCTGACCTGCGAGCGCGCGTTGCCGGCGCCGAAGATCGGCGCGAGGATCGCGTCGATGCGCTTCTGCGTGTTGCGCTCGACCTGCTGCACGTATTTGAGCTGGCTCGCGTCGAGGCCGGTCGCCGACGCCGGCTGCGTGAGCAGGTTGCCGTCCTGGTCGACGATCGTTACGTTCTTCGCCGGCATGTCGGGCACGCCGGACGACACCATCCGCGTGATCGCCTGCACCTGGCCTTCGTCGAGCACGCGCCCCGGGTACAGATCGACGAACACCGACGCGCTCGGCGCCTCGCGATCGCGGACGAATACGGACGGCTTCGGAATCGCGAGATGCACGCGCGCGCCGCGCACGGCGTTGATCGACTCGATCGTGCGCTGCAGCTCGCCTTCGAGCGCGCGCTGGTAATTGACCTGTTCGGCGAACTGGCTGATCCCGAACTTCTGGTTGTCCATCAGCTCGAAGCCGACCGCGCCGCCCTTCGGCAGCCCGAGCGCCGCGAGCTTGAGCCGCGTTTCGTGCACCTGGGCCGCCGGCACGAGGATCGCGCCGCCGGCGTCGGCGAACTTGTAGGGCACGTTGGCCTGCTGCAGCGCGGCGATGATCGCGCCGCCGTCGCGGTCGGACAGGTTGCTGTACAGCACGCGATAGTCGGGCGCCCGGCTCCACAGCACGAGCGCCGTGACGACCGCGACCGCGAACGCGACGGCGATCAGGAACGGCAGCTTCGGATTGCCCTTCATCCGCGCGATGCCCGGAATGCGTTCCGCGAAGCCGCCGAGCCCGAAATCCGCGCCCGCGCCGCCCGCGCCCGGCAGCGCGGCGGCCGCGGCGGCGCCGGGCGCCGGGCTGGCGAGGCCCGCGCGGGCATCGGGATTGATCAGCGAATTGGCCTGCGAATCCATGCGTCGAGGTTCTCCGGAGCGGGACGACTGAGCCGCTCGGACGAGCGGGCGGACAATGACACGATGCGATTATCGGTATCCGCGCCCGGTCTCGATCGACCGAAAAGAGCCGGGTTTCCCCCGTACTTTCGCGGCTTTGCCGCACGGTGCGCTGCTATTCTTTTTCGCGATCCGGGATGGTGCGGCGATTGCGCACGCGCGGATCGCCCGGTGCGGCCGGGTCATTTCTTTCTATGTCTGGGGACAGCATGACTGCGAACGTCAGCGGAATCGGTTCGGTGTTGCAACAGATGCAGGCGATGGCCGCGCAGGCGTCGGGCGGCGTCGCGAGCCCGGCGGCCGCGCTCGCCGGCTCGGGCGCGGCGACGGCCGGCACGTTCGCGAGCGCGATGAAGGCCTCGCTCGACAAGATCAGCGGCGACCAGCAGCGCGCGCTCGGCGAAGCGCAGGCGTTCGAGGTCGGCGCGGCGAACGTGTCGCTGAACGACGTGATGGTCGACATGCAGAAGGCCAATATCGGTTTCCAGTTCGGGCTGCAGGTCCGCAACAAGCTCGTGAGCGCTTACAACGACATCATGCAGATGTCGGTGTGACGCGCGGGCCGCTGCCCCGCCTTCGTCGCCGGCCGCCGCGCCGGCCCGCGGCCGTGCCGCGGGGCCCGCTGCGCCGCGCACCGCTCGCCGCGCCGCGCACCTAAAGCTTTCCCGTTCCTTTCCGATAACTCAGGGAGAAAACCGCGCCGTGCGACGCACGGCAGCGGCTCCCGTCATAGCCAAGCATCAACAAGGAGAAGCGCATGTTTTCCCCAGGACACGCTGGAGCCAATGCCTACGCGCGTGTCGGCGTCGAGACCGGGGTGATGGGCGCCTCACCGCACCGGCTGATCGCGATGCTCTATCAGGGCGCGCGCCAGGCCGTCGCGCTCGCGCGCATGCATCTGCAGCAGGGCAACGTGCCGGCGCGCGGCGACGCGATCGGCAAGGCGATCCGCATCGTCGAAAGCGGCCTGCAGGCCGCGCTGAACCGCGAGGCGGGCGGCGAGATCGCCGCGCGCCTCGACGCGCTGTACGCGTATATCGGCCGGCGGCTGCTCGAAGCGAACGCGCAGGCGAGCGACGCGATGCTGGTCGAGATCGACGGACTGCTCGCGACGCTCGAGGAAGCATGGACCGGCATCGGCCCCGAAGTCGCGCGGATGGCCGCGCAGCAGACGGGCGATATGCCGAGATGAATCGCAAGGCCGACTACTTCGCACGCTACGAGGCGCTCGCGGCCGTATCGGGCCGGATGCTGCGCGCGGCGCGCGGCGCCGACTGGCATGCGCTGTCGGGGCTGCAGGACGAGTATCTGCGGCTCGTCGATGCGCTGAAGGAGGCCGAGCGGGACATCGCGCTCGACGAATCGGAACTGGGCCGCAAGCTCGCGCTGATCCGCCGGATCCTCGCGGACGACGCGGCGATCCGCGATCTCGCGAGCCCCGAAGTCGCGCGGCTGTCCGCGCTGTTCGAGACGCGGCGTTCGACCAAGGTATTGACCGAGCTCTACCGCACGCGCGGCTAGAGTCCGTATTCCGGGGCAGCGCGGCGGCCTCGTTCCCGGAGTGCGCAACGATGTGGCCGAGGTGAGCAGGCTCCGATCATGACCGGTATCGACTCCGTTGCGGCCGCGCTGCTCGCGAGCCGTCTCGATAGCCTGCTGACCGGCGGCGTAGCGTCGGCGGCCGCCGGCGGTGCGGCGGCGCAGGTCGGCACGCCGGGCGCCGGCGTCGCGCCGTCGTCCGAGGCGGGCGGCGCGCTGCCGCAGCCGCCGGCTGCCTCCACGCAGACCGCGCTGTCCGATGTCGCGCGCGTGCTCGACGCGATCGCGCGCACGGGCGGCGATGCCACGCCTGCCGTCGTGGGCCGCATGCCGCTCGTACCCGATCCGGCGGCGCTGTTCGCCGCGGCGGCGGATGGCGCCGCCGGGCAGTCCGGGCATGCGGCCGTTGCGTCCGCCTCGGGCGCCGCGAAGGCCTCTGCCGCCGAAGCCGCACCTCCATCGCTCGCCGGCGCATTGCGGGCGGCGCTCGCGCAGGCCGTCGGCGAAAGCGGCCTCTTCTACGAATCCCATCTCGCGCAGTGGTTCGCCGGCCAGCGGCCACTCGCGGCGCTGCTGCGCGAGCCGCAGGCGCGCATCGCGATCGCGCAGACGTCGGCCGATCCGGACGCCGCGCCGGACGACGATGCGCTCGATGCCTTGCTCACGCCGCGCCTGTCGCTGCCGTCCGCGCGTGCGGCGGTGCAGCCGGGCGCCGTTGCGTCGGGCGCCGCTGCGTCGGGCGGCGCGCGCCCGGCCGGGTCCGCGCCGGAACCGATGCCGGGCGCTCAGCCGCATCCGCCGCTCGCGCGCGCGGCGGCGGACGCCACCGATCCCCTGCACGAACTCGCCGACTGGCGCGCGTCGGTTGCGCGTCCGGCCGACGCCGCAGCGCCGTCCGACGCGGCGCCGCCGACGCCCGTGCATCCGGCGGCCGTGCCGATCGTCCGGCAGCAACTCGACACGCTCGCGACCGACCAGTTTCGTTGGACCGGCGAAGCGTGGCCGGGCGTGCGCGTCGACTGGACGATCGAGCCCGACGAGTCGGGCGGGCACGCGCCGCGCAGCGGCGACGACGCGGGCGACGGCATCGCGTGGCGCACGCGGCTCACGCTGACGCTGCCGACGCTCGGCACGGTCGACGCCGAACTCGTGCTGAACGGCGCGCAGCTCGTCGCGCGACTGCGCGCGAACCAGGCGGGCGCCGCGCGGCTCGCTCAGCACGAACCTGCGCTGCGGCGGCGGTTCGAGGGATCGGGGCTGCAGCTCGGCGGCCTGTCGATTCGCGCGGTCGACGAGCAGCCCGAGGCGTTCGACGTGTTTGCGGCGCAGGCGGCGGCCAGCGCCTATGCGCACGCGGCGGCCGGCGGCGCTATGGCGCCGGTACCGCCGGTGCCGCCCGACGACGGAGCCTTGCGATGACGACGCCGCACCGCAAGCGCGCGGCAGCGCTCGTCTACGATCCGAAGGGCGGCGATACGGCGCCGCGCGTCGTCGCGAAGGGCTATGGCGCGCTCGCGGAGATGATCGTCGCGCGCGCGAAGGAGGCCGGGCTCTACGTGCATACGGCGCCCGAGATGGTGTCGCTGCTGATGCAGGTCGATCTCGACGACCGGATCCCGCCGCAGCTCTATCAGGCCGTCGCGGACCTGCTCGCGTGGCTCTATGCGCTCGATCGCACGGATGCGCCGGCCGACGCGGCCGCGCCGCGCTTTCCGTTGCCGCCGCTGCGCTGAGTGCGCTGACCGCGCTCCGGCGGTCACGCGGTGCGCGAATAATACAAACGGCTTTCTGTCGCGATTCGTGCGCAACGGTCTGCCATCACCCCGCGATCGCACGCCTTCGTATCGCTTTTTTCCGATCGCACGGCGCCGCCGCCGGCTCGCCGCCGTTGAGGCGCATCTCGATTTGTGTAATGATAGCCATTCTCATTTCATGTTGAGCGGGCGGCGCGCGAACCGGCGCGCCGCCCGTCGTTTTGAAGAATGGAAGCTTTCGCGTGAACGCGCCCGAAACGATCGATCCGCTCCACGCGGACTTGCCCCGCGAGGGCGTTGCCATGCTGCATCCGTCCGCCCGTCCGCTGACCGATGCCGAGCTGGCGGCACGCCGTTCGCGGTCGCGCCGCGCGACCTTCATCAAGTGGCTGCGCAAGGTACACGGCTGGGTCGGGCTATGGGGCGCGGTACTCGGGCTGCTGTTCGGCGTGACGGGCGTGCTGCTCAATCATCGCGCGCCACCGCTGAAGATCGCGACGGGCGAGCCGCAGGTCGAGCAGTTGCAGCTCGCGCTGCCGGACCCGGCGCCGAAGACGCCGGCCGCGATGACGAAGTGGTTGCAGCGCGAACTGCATTTCGAAGGCCGTCCGGGGCGCGTGCGCAAGGAGCCCGCGCAGCCGGTCGCGTGGGGCGACCGGCACGTGATGCAGCCCGAGCATTGGCAGATGGGCCTGTTCGGGCCGCGGCAGAACCTGCAGGCCGAATACTGGGTCGGCAACGGCTACGTGTCGGTGAAGCGCACGGGCAACACGTTCCTGACGACGCTGAACAATCTGCATCGCGGCGTCGGGATGAGCATCGGCTGGGTGCTGCTGATGGATACGATCGCGGGCTCGCTGATCCTGCTGTCGCTGACCGGCGTGCTGCTCTGGACCGAGCTGAACAAGCGGCGCACCGTCGGCGTCGTGCTGGTCGCCGGCTCGGTGGCCGCGGCGCTCGCCGCCGGCCTCGCGTGATGGCACGGGCAGCGCGGCGCATTGCGCGCGTCGCCTTCGCGGTGCGACCGCGCGTGCGGCCGCGCCGGCCTCAGAGCCCGCAGGTCGCGCCGCCGTTCGCGGCGATCTCGCGCGCGGCTTTCGCGCCTTCGACCTGCAGGATCGTCGGCAGCGACACGTTGTTCTTCGCGGCCGTGACCTCGGCGAGAATCGAGATCGCGATTTCCGGCGGCGTGCGGCTGCCGATGTAGATGCCGGCCGGCCCGTGCAGCCGGCTCAGTTCCGCTTCGCTCAGATCGAATTCGCGCAGCCGCTCGCGGCGCGCCGCGTTGTTGCGCCGCGAGCCGAGCGCGCCGACGTAGAACGCGGGCGTCTTCAGCGCCTCCATCAGCGCGAGATCGTCGAGCTTCGGATCGTGCGTGAGCGCGATCACCGCCGAGCGCGCGTCGAGCTTCATGTCGAGCACCGTATCGTCGGGCATCGTGCGCACGATGCGCGTGCCGGGCACGTCCCAGCCGTCCGTGTATTCTTCGCGCGGATCGCAGACCGTCACCTGATAGTCGAGCCCGACCGCGATCTGGCACAGATAGCGCGACAGCTGCCCGGCGCCGATCACGAGCATCCGGTAGCGCGGGCCGTGGATCGTCACGAGCCGCTCGCCGTCGAACGTGAGCCCGTCGGTCGCCTGTGCCGGCGAGAGCGACGCGCGGCCCGTCGCGAGCGTCATCGTGCGCGTGACGAGGCGGCCCGCCTCGACTTCCGCGCAGAGCGCCGCGATTCCGCTGTCGCGCGTCAGCGGCTCGAGCACGAGCTGGATCGTGCCGCCGCACGGCAGCCCGAAGCGGTGCGCTTCTTCGGCCGTTACGCCGTACTTGACCGCTTCCGGCCGCGCGTCGCGCGCGATGCCGTTCGCATGCACGCGCGCGATCAGATCGTCCTCGATGCAGCCGCCCGACACCGAGCCGACCACGAGTCCGTCTTCGCGCACCGCGAGCATCGCGCCTTCCGGGCGCGGCGACGAGCCCCACGTCTTCACGACCGTCACGAGCAGCACGCGGCGACCTTCGTCGAGCCAGCGCGCGCTCGATTTCAGCACGTCGAGATCCACACTTTCCATCGTCGTTCCCTCGTTGATTGCGCGCATTATGAACCGCCTGCCGCGGACGTGCTCGGCGTGCCGCGGCGGCTGCAAAACAAAACGGCGCGCTCGCAAGGCGGGCGCGCCGTCGGTGCGGGCGGCGCGTCGCTGCGCCGCGCGCGGGATTACTCCGCGTGGCCGCGGGCGAGCTTCGAATGGTGTCGCGAATAGAGGAAATAGACGGCGAGACCGATCACGAGCCACACGCCGAACGCGATCCAGGTGACCGGCTGCAGATTCACCATCAGGAACACGCACGCCGCGACCGCGAGCAGCGGCACCACCGGCACGCCCGGGCAGCGGAACGCGCGCGGCAGGTGCGGGTGCGTGCGGCGCAGCACGAGCACCGCGATCGACACCATCGAGAACGCGGCGAGCGTGCCGATGTTGATCAGCTCCGCGAGCACGTTCAGCGGCACGAGCGCGGCGATCAGTCCGAAGAACAGGCCGACGAGCCAGGTCGTCAGGAACGGCGTCGCGTAGCGCGGATGCACGCGCGACAGCGTGGCCGGCAGCAGCCCGTCGCGCGACATCGCGAAGATGATCCGCGTCTGCCCGTAGCTCATCACGAGAATCACGGTCAGCATGCCGAGCACCGCGCCGAGATCGATGAAGCCGGCGACCCATTTCTCGCCGGCGACCTGCAGCGCGTACGAGATCGGGTGCGAGATGCTCGCGTACTGCGCGGACGGCACGATGCCGGTGGCGACCGCCGCGACCGTCACGTAGAGCACCGCGCACACCGCGAGCGACGCGATGATGCCGATCGGCAGGTCGCGCTTCGGATTCTTCACTTCCTCGGCCGCGGACGACACCGCGTCGAAGCCGATGAACGCGAAGAACATCACGGCGGCCGCGCCGAACACGCCGTTCCAGCCGTGCGGCATGAACGGCTTCCAGTTCGCGGGCGTCACGTGGAACAGGCCGACCGCGATCACGAGCAGCACGACCGAGACCTTGATGAACACCATCACGTTGTTGATGCGCGTCGATTCGCGGATCCCGATCGACAGCAGCGTCGTGATCACGATCATCACGAGGAAGGCGGGCAGGTTGAACCACGTGACGACGCCAGGCACCGCACCCGGCGCGGCGGTCAGCACGGTCGGCAGCGTGAGCCCGAAGCCCTGCAGCAGCGACTGCAGATAGCCCGACCAGCCGACCGACACGGCCGATGCCGCGAGCCCGTATTCGAGCATCAGATCCCAGCCGATGATCCACGCGACGAGTTCGCCGAGCGTCGCATACGAATACGTGTAGATCGAGCCGGCGACCGGGATCGTCGACGCGAACTCCGCGTACGACAGCGCGGCGAGGCCGCAGGCGATCGCGGCGATCACGAACGACAGCATCAGGGCGGGGCCGGCCTGCACGGCGCCGGTGCCGGTCAGCACGAAGATGCCGGTGCCGATGATCGCGCCGATGCCGAGGAAGGTCAGGTCGATCGCGCCGAGCGCCTTCTTGAGTCCGGCGGCGTGCGCGCCGGCGATCATGCGATCGACGTTTTTCTTGCGAAAGAGAGACATTGCGGGTGGATCGTCAGCGGGGCGCGCGGGGGCGGCGGTGCTGACTGAGTGAAAACCCGCAATTTTAGCCGATTTGACGCAAAAGGCTCGCGCTCGCGCAGCGTTGCGTCGCCGAATCGTCCGATAAAACAAGCGCTTGCGTGCGCAACGGCCGGGCGGCGGCCGAGCGGCGGCCGAGCGGCCGCGCCGGAACCTTGCGGATGGGACAGCGAGAGGGTGTGCGCGCGGTGCGTCAGGTGCCCGACGCGGGCGACATGTCGACGAGCCGGTTGCTCATCACGTAGAACGTGAGTTCCGCGTTGTTCGACAGCCGCATCTTCTCGAGCAGCCGCGACCGGTACACGCTGACCGTCTTCACCGACAGCGACAGCGTGTTCGCGATGTCGGTGAGCCGCTTGCCCGAGGCCAGCATGCAGAGCGTCTGATATTCGCGGTCGGACAGCTTTTCATGCGGCAGCGGCTCGTTCTCGAACGACACGTATTCGGCGAGCGCTTCGGCCATCGCGGGGCTCACGTACTTGCGGCCCGCGGCGACCTGCTGGATCGCGCCGATCATCTGCGCGGCGTTGACCGTCTTCGACAGATAGCCGGCGGCGCCGGCCTTCAGCGCGCGCACGGCGTACTGATCCTCGCGGTACATCGAGAACATCAGCACCGGCGTGCGCGGCAGCTTGCGCTTCAGGCGCTTGAGCACCTCGATGCCGTTCGTGTCGGGCAGCGAGATGTCGAGCAGGATCACGTCGAACGTCTGCCGGTCGACGGCGGCGAGCGCGTCGGCGCCGTTTTCGGCTTCGGTGACCTCGCGCGCGACGCCGCGGTCGACGAGCAGCTGGCAGATCCCTTGCCGGACGATCGCGTGGTCGTCCACGAGCAGGATGTTCAGGCCCATCGCGACCTCACGACAGCGACGCGAAACGGGCCGCGGCGGGCGCGCCGAGCAGCGCGTCCCACGCGAAGTACGCGGTCACGCGCGTGCCGCGCCCGGCCGCGCCGGACGCCGTGTCGAGCCGGCCGCCGAACGCGGCGCAGCGCGCCTGCATGCCGGTGAGACCGTAGCCGGCGCGGCGCTTGCGCGCGAAACCGGTCCCATCGTCGGTGACGATCAGCGACAGGAACGTGTCGTCGGCGTCGATCCGCACGTCGGCCGAGGCGGCGCGCGCATGCTTCGCGACGTTCGACAGTGCTTCCTGCGCGACGCGGAAAATCGCGAGCGCGGCGTCGCCGGCGAGGTGCGGCACGCGCGCATCGGCCGCGCAGACGAAGCTCGTGCGCAGGCCGGTACGGGCCGCGAAGCCGTCGATCCACGCGGACAGCGCGGGCACGACGCCGCTGTCGAGCGCCGGCACGCCGCGTGCGTCGATCAGCCGGCGATTCGCGTCGGTCGCCGCGTCGAGCGCGCGCAGGCAGCCTTCCGGCGCGTCGGCCGGCAGCCACGCCTGGGCGTTGGCGAGCGCGAAACGCGCGGCGGTGAGTTCTGCGCCGAGGCCGTCGTGCAACTCGCCGGCCAGATGGCGGCGCGCGGCTTCATCGGCGGCGAGCAGCTGCGCGGACAGCACCGCGATGCGCTGCGCGCACGGATCGGATTTCGGGATGGGATCGGCCGACGTTGCGGCGGCGCAGCCATGCGCGGGCAGCCGCGACGGGAACGGGGCGTGAGCGCCGTGGGGCGCATTAAGCGACGTATCCATGACTCTCCCTGCTGTCAGAAAGCGGTTCAGACACCGGTCGGCGGCGCGGGTCGGCGGCCGTCCGGCTCCCGCATGCGGCCGGAAAACGGCGGCATGCCAAGGTAACAAAAGTTACATTCAGTAACACCTGAGTCCGACCCCTTGCGTGCGGCCAAGTCAGCGTCACGCGCCGCGCATAATATCTCAAAAATGGCGAAAAAGTCATGTCGGGCGGACATTTAAGGGTAAATGTGAATAATCGGATTGAACGCGGCGTAGGAAAAAAACCGACATCGAAGGTCGTCGATGCGGTGCGTCAAATGTAACTATTTGAGATGAAATGGTCCGTCATTGTTACGAATTCGCCAAGCGCGGACGAAAAAAAACCGGAGCTTTCGCTCCGGTTTCTTGATGCTGCACAAATTTGGGGATGGATCAGTCGACGAAAGCGCGCTCGATCACGTAGTGGCCCGGTGCGTTGTTCTTGCCTTCGACGAGGCCGGCTTGCTTGAGCAGCGCGGTCGTGTCCTTCAGCATCGCGGTGCTGCCGCACAGCATCACGCGATCGTTTTCCGGCGAGAACGGCGCGACGCCGAGATCGGTGAACAGCTTGCCCGATGCGATCAGGTCGGTGATCCGGCCCTCGTTGTCGAACGCTTCGCGCGTGACGGTCGGGTAGTAGACGAGCTTTTCCTTGATGATGTCGCCGAGGTACTCGTGGCCCGGCAGGTCGTGCTTGATGTAGTCCATGTACGCGAGCTCGCCCTTCAGGCGGCAGGTATGCGTCAGCACGACCTTCTCGAAGCGGTCGTAGATGTCCGGATCGCGGATGATCGACATGAACGGCGCGAGGCCCGTGCCCGTCGACAGCAGCCACAGCGTCTTGCCCGGCAGCAGGTTGTCGACGACCAGCGTGCCGGTCGGCTTCTTGCCGATCAGCACCGTGTCGCCCACCTTCAGGTGCTGCAGGCGCGACGTCAGCGGGCCGTCCTGGACCTTGATGCTGAAGAATTCGAGGTGCTCCTCGTAGTTCGGGCTCACGATCGAGTAGGCGCGCGCGAGCGGCTTGCCGTCGACCTCGAGGCCGACCATCGTGAACTCGCCGTTGTTGAAGCGCAGGCTCGGCTCACGGGTGCAGGTGAAGCTGAAAAGCGTGTCGGTCCAGTGATGGACGGATTGGACGATGGCGGTGTCGTATTTGCTCATGGCTTTCAAAACGGACGCGCGTAGCGGACGCGTGTAACGGGCCCAAAAACGGGCAAAAACCGAGTGCGTCGGCCCGATCGCGGATCGGCCGGCCGGCGCGTCGGACACGCGCCTTCTCGATGACAGACGTTTGAGGAACTGGCTATTTTACCCTGCCTGCGCGAATCGCGGGCTTGCCCCCCGTGGCCGCGCGGATTTGGCGCAACGCGCGCTTACGATGCGCTTTCGATCGCGCGGGCGCGGCCGGGCGGCGCTTATCGCGGATCGAGACGCAGCCGGGCGATGTACGGCAGGTGGTCCGACAGCCACGCGGTTTCGCTCGACGGCGCGCGCCACTCGAGCGGCGTGAGGCCGCGCACGAACATCTTGTCGAGCGCGAGCGCCGGCGAGAACGCCGGGAACGTGCGCCCGGACTCGCCGAGCAGCGTCGCCACTTCGGACAGCCCGATCTCGCCGAATACGGCGACCGAATCGTTGCGCCAGTCGTTGAAGTCGCCGGCGAGCACGAGCGGATCGTCGCCCGCGTTGCGCACGATCCAGTGCGCGATCCAGTGCATCTGGCGCAGCCGCGCCGCGCGCGTGAGCGCGAGGTGCGCACACAGCAGCGTGACGGGGCGCGCGCCGGCGAGCGTCGCGCGCGCGACGAGCAGCCCGCGCCGCTCGAAGCGGTGCGCGGAAATGTCCCAGCGGCCGCCGAGGTCGAGCGGATGCGGCGACAGGATGGCGTTGCCGTGCCGCCACGACGGCTTGAACACGTTCGGCCCGAGCGCGATCTGCCAGTCGAGCGCGCGGGCGATCTCGGTCGCCTGGCAGTGCCAGACGTCGTCGTCGACATCGTCCATCGGCGCGCCGAAGCCCTGCGCGAGCACCGGCCGCGGCATGCGCCGCGCCATCGCTTCCTGCAGGAAATACACGTCCGCGTGCGTCGACTGCATCCAGTCGCGCATCGCGTTCCATGCAGTGAAGCCGAGCGGCGAGCGGCCCTTGTGCAGGTTCCAGCTGACCGCGGTGATTTCGTCGGGGGCCGCGTGCGGTTCGGCGAACGGGACGGATAGCGCGTCGGCAGCCATGGCGATCAGTCCTTCGCGACGTGCGCGCGCACGCGGTAGACGAGATGCGGATGCTGCTCGACGAGCGTCCAGTCGGTCCAGGCGTCGGCGCCGACCGACAGGCCCGGATGGCTCGCGACGATCTGGCGCGGCGACGCCGGCATGCAGGGATCGCTCTGCCGTGCGCTTTCGTCGTCGAGCGTTTCCTGCACGTCGAGCGCGAGCGAGACCGTGCCGGCCGCGGTATCGGCGGCGAGCGGCGCGACCGTGACGGCGCGCGAACGCTCGGTCGGCACGACGCGCGCGGCATTGCCGCAGCCGACCGGCACGGCGGACGGATAGCGATGGGTGTCGGTGCGCGTTTGACCCACGGTGGTCTGCTGCTGGAACGTGTCGATCGTCTGACCGTCGCGCACGACCTGGATCTCCCACGCAACGACGGCCGGTGCAGGGCTTTGCGCATGGGCGGCGAGCGCGACGCTCGCGAGCAGGACGGCCAGGCCGTGTTTCAGCATGAAGCTTCTCCGGAAACGCGGGGTAGTGGGGAACGGACGCTCATCTTACGCCCGATCGATTTCGGCAGCGCTGTCGCCGCACGCGGCGGCGAGCGGTGCGGAGCACGATGCGGTCCCGCTACGGTCCTGTCCCGCTTTGGTTCGGGTACGGCCGCGCTGCGGTTCCGCTGCCGCCCGTGCGCCGGCGCGACGCATCGGCGTGCCGGCGACGGACGGACGCTGTGAAAAGTAGGTACGCGTCACGCGTTTTCAAGCGAAAAAACGCGCGAACTCGGCGACGCTCGCACGCTCGGTGACGAGGCGGTTCTCGACCGCATGCGGATCGGCGTAGCCGAGCGACATCCCGCAGACGAGCTGTTCGTTGTCCGGGATGTCGAGGTGTTCGGCGACGATCCGGTGAAACGGCACGAACGCGGCCTGCGGGCACGTATCGAGCCCGCGCGCACGCGCGGCCGTCATCACGCCTTGCAGAAACATCCCGCAGTCGAGCCATGCGCCGTGCGTCATGATCCGGTCGAGCGTGAAGAACAGCGCGACCGGTGCATCGAAGAAGCGGAAATTGCGTGCGTGCTGCGCATGCATGCGCGCTTTCTCGTCGCGACCGATGTTCAACAGGCCGTACAGATCCCAGCCGACCTTGCGGCGCCGGTCGATATACGGCGAGACCCATTCGCGCGGGTAGTAGTCGTATTCGGCGACGTATTTTTCGTCGCGTGCGGGATCGTCGTATGCGGCGGTGAGCGCGGCCGCGAGCGCATCGCGCGTCGCGCCCGTCGCGACGTACACGTGCCACGGCTGGATGTTCGTGCCGGACGGCGCGCGGCTCGCGGCTTCGAGGATCGCCTCGAGCGTCGCGCGCGGCACCGGCGTCGGCAGGAATGCGCGCACCGAGCGGCGCGACGTCAGTGCGGCGTCGACGGCGCGGATCGCGTCGGGATCGACGTTCGGAGGAGCGGCGGGGACGGACATCGGCATACCCTGGAGACGAAAGCGGACGCGGTACGCGGTGCACCGCCGGCCATGCGCGGCGACCGGTGAACTGACGATGATACGCCGCGCGGCGCAGGCCTGCAGCGCGCGGCCGGTGTTAGCAGCAGCCTCGCGCGGCTGCTTGCTTGCACGCGCGACGCGCGCCGCTACACTGAAAATCGTAAGGGTCTGATGATCGTGTGACAGCAAGCAGCGGTGAGGTTGGTATGACGACGGCGATGGTGAAACAGGAACTGGCGGTGGCGTCTTTCAGCACGGTGTACGACCTCGAGCAGGTCGAGACGGCACTGAACGATTTGAACGAAAGCGCGAGCGATGCCTTGCGCGCAACCTACGAGCGGATGCTGAAGACCGGCAATCTGCGTTTCTGCGTGAAGCCGAACCGGATGCCGTCGTTCGACGCGCTCGGCGAAGCGCTGCCCAATTTCGCCGAACCGCTCGACGACGTGCGCAAGCAGGTCGCGCTCTGCCTCGAAACCGACGATCGGCTCGAACTGATGCCGATCCTGCTGCTCGGCCCGCCGGGGATCGGCAAGACGCATTTCGCGAAGGCGCTCGCGCAGATGCTCGGCACCGCGTATCACTACGTGCCGATGAGCTCGCTGACGGCCGGCTGGATCCTGTCGGGCGCATCGTCGCAATGGAAGAACGCGAAGCCCGGCAAGGTGTTCGACGCGCTCGTGAACGGCAGCTATGCGAACCCCGTGATCGCCGTCGACGAAATCGACAAGGCCGGCGCCGATGCGCAATACGATCCGCTCGGCGCGCTCTACGCGCTGCTCGAGCACGACACCGCGCGCGCCTTCGTCGACGAATTTGCCGAAGTGCCGATCGATGCGGGCAACGTGATCTGGATCGCGACGGCGAACGACGCGCATGCGATTCCGGAGCCGCTGCTGAACCGCATGAACGTCTACGAGATCGCGCCGCCCGATGCGGCCGGCGCGCGCCGCATTGCGCAGACGATCTACGACGAGATCCGCATGTCGCATGCGTGGGGCCGGCGCTTCCCGGAAACGCTCGGCGACGCCGCGCTCGACGTGCTGGCCGCGACGCCGCCGCGCACGATGCGCCGCGCGCTGCTGCACGCGTTCGGCGCCGCGCGGCTCGACGGACGCGACGCGATCGAGCCGCGCGACATCCGCGCGGACGAAGGCTCGGCGCGGCGCAGGCCGATCGGGTTCTGAGCGGCGCGCTGCGGCGCGCGCCGCGCAGCGTGTGCGATGCGTAACAGTCGTGACGAGACGTACATCGCGATCGGCAGGCGGGCGAACCGGGACGTACAATTCCGCTGTCTCCCCTCTACGCGCGAGCGACGCGACAAGTCATGGAGCAGATGGATTGTGTAGTGATCGGCGCGGGCGTCGTGGGTCTGGCGATCGCGCGCGAGCTGGCCGCGCGCGGACGAGAGACGCTCGTGCTCGAGGCGGCCGACGCGATCGGCACCGGCACGAGCTCGCGCAACAGCGAGGTGATTCACGCGGGGCTCTACTATCCGCGCGGATCGCTGAAGGCGTTGTCGTGCGTGCGCGGGCGCGACCTGCTGTACGACTTCTGCGAGACGCATCACGTGCCGCACCGGCGCGTCGGCAAGCTGCTCGTCGCGACGACCGCCTCGCAGGTGAAACAGCTGAAGGCGATCGCCGCGCGTGCGGAGGAGAACGGCGTGCTCGATCTGCTGCCGCTCACGCGCGCCGAAGCACAGGCGCTCGAGCCTGCGCTCGAATGCGTGGAGGCGCTGTTCTCGCCGTCCACCGGCATCGTCGACAGCCATCAGCTGATGCTCGCGCTGCTCGGCGACGCGCAGCGCGACGGCGCCGTATGCGCACTGAAGTCGCCGGTCGAATCGATCGACGTGCTGCGCGGCGGGCGCTTCGTCGTGCGTACCGGCGGCGACGCGCCGACCGAGATCGAAGCCGCGTGCGTGATCAACAGCGCGGGCCTCGGCGCGCAGGCGCTCGCGCGCCGCACGCGCGGCCTCGATCCGCGCTGGGTGCCGCCGCTCTATCTCGCGCGCGGCAATTACTTCAGCTTGTCCGGTCGCGCGCCGTTCTCGCATCTCGTCTATCCGATGCCGGACCGCGCCGGCCTCGGCATTCACCTGACGTTCGATCTCGCCGGGCAGGCGCGCTTCGGTCCGGACGTCGAATGGATCGACGCGCTGCGCTACGAAGTCGATCCGGCGCGCGCGGGCGCGTTCTACGCATCGATCCGCGCGTACTGGCCCGAGCTGCCCGACGGCGCGCTGCAGCCCGCCTACGCGGGCATCCGGCCGAAGGTCGCGGGGCCCGCCGAGCCGCCCGCCGACTTCATCGTGCAGGGCGCCGCGCAGCACGGCGTGCGCGGGCTCGTGAATCTGTTCGGCATCGAATCGCCGGGGCTCACGGCCTCGCTTGCGCTCGCGCAACGCGTCGGCGAGATGGCCGCATACGGCTAGCGCCCGTTCGCGCGAGGCGCGCGCACGGCGGGCGGCGCGCATCGCAGGCGCGCCGTGTGAAATTCATTATTTCCGGCATTTCGGGACGCACGTTTCGGCGCTTGGCGGTTATGCTGTAGCGGCTGTCGCCAGAACAGCTTTCAAACCGATAACGTTGGAGCGAGTCCCCATGAAAACATCCCGTCGGAGTTTCCTGATTTCGAGCGTCGGCGTCGTGTCCGCGCTGGCGCTGTCGCGCGAAGCGCTGGCCGATGCGCCGATGCTGTCGGAAAGCGATCCGACCGCGCAGGCGCTCGGCTACAAGGCCGACGCGACGAAGGTCGACAAGGCGAAGTATCCGAAATATGCAGCGGGCCAGGATTGCGCGGCCTGCATGCTGTACCAGGGCAAGAAGGGCTCGACGTCCGGTCCGTGCGCGGCGTTCGGCGGCAAGCAGGTCGCGGCGAAGGGCTGGTGCAGCGCGTTCTCGAAGATGGGCTGATGCCCGGCGGCATCGTGCGATGCCGCGATATGTGGTGAAAACCGCACAACGCCCGCGATCCTGCGATCGCGGGCGTTTTTATTGCTTGAAAACGGTTCCGGTGCTTTCTACACTCGCTGCACATCGATGCGCGGGGCAACGCGCACGCCGCGCCGTCCGCGACGGCAAACTCTCCACGACGAGGCACGCATGGCGACGATTGCGAATTCAACGAAACCGGTCCGCCCCGAGCGTGCGCTGAACCGGCGTGCGGTGGCCGCTGCGGTGATCGGCAACGCGCTCGAGTGGTACGACTTCACGGTGTTCAGCTTCATGGCCGTCGTGATCGCCGAGCTGTTCTTTCCGACCTCGAGCGAATACGGGTCGCTGCTGCTGACCACCGCGACGTTCGGCGTCGCGTTCTTCATGCGTCCGATCGGCGGGATCGTGCTCGGCCTGTATGCGGACCGCGCGGGCCGCAAGGCCGCGCTGTCGCTCGTGATCCTGTTGATGACGGCCGGCATCTTCCTGCTCGCTATCGCGCCGCCGTATGCGGCGATCGGCATCGGCGGGCCGTTGCTGATCGTGTTCGGCCGGCTGCTGCAGGGCTTCTCGGCCGGCGGCGAATTCGGCAGCGCGACCGCGCTGCTGATCGAGGCCGCGCCGTTTTCGAAGCGCGGCTTCTACGGCAGCTGGCAGATGTCGAGCCAGGCCGCCGCGCTGCTGATCGGCGCGGTCGTCGGCGCGGCCGTCACGCGCGGCCTGTCGCCCGAAGCGCTGCGTGCCTGGGGCTGGCGCGTGCCGTTCATCCTCGGGCTGATGATCGGCCCGATCGGTTTCTACATCCGCCGCCATCTCGCCGATTCCGAAGCGTTCCTGCACGCGCAGCAGAACGCGCGCCGCGCGACGCTCGGCGACGTGTTCGCGCGCCACTCGCGCGAAGTGCTCTGCGGGCTCGGCTCGGTGATCGCGCTGACCGTGACGATCTACGTGCTGATCAGCTATCTGCCGACTTTCGCGGTCAAGCAGCTGAAGCTGCCCTACGCGGATTCGTTCTATGCGGTGATCGCAGGCAATCTGCTGCTGACCGTGCTGTCGCCGCTCGCCGGAGCATGGTCGGACCGCATCGGCCGCAAGGGGCTCTCGCTCTGGTCGCTGGTGCTGACGCTCGCGCTGATCTATCCGCTGTTCGCATGGCTCGACGCCGCGCCGAGCATCGGCCGGCTGATCGCGGTGCAAGTCGTGCTGTCGATCACGCTTGCCGGCTACTACGGGCCGTTCGGCGCGATGATCGCCGAACTGTTTCCGGCCAACGTGCGCTCGACCGGACTGTCGATCGCCTACAACGTCGCGGTGATGCTGTTCGGCGGCTTCGGCCAGTTCATCGTCACGTGGCTGATCAAGGTGACGGGCACGCCGCTCGCGCCGACGTACTACGTGATGGCGGGGCTCGCGCTGTCGATCGTCGCGGTCGCGTTCGTCCCCGCACGCAGCGCGGACCTCGACGCGCCGGCATGAAAGGCACGCACATCGATCGTTGCGGCGCGCGCGACGCAGCGCGCGAAATACGCGAAAACGCCGCAAAAGCGCGGTAAAGGCGCACCGTGCGGCCGTGCGCTGCACGTCTGCTTCGGCGTCCCTCCTGTTTAGTTGTCGACGGAAACACGCGCGCGATGCGCGGAACCGTCGCTCGCACACGCGTTGACAGCTTTCGATTGCGCAAAACATCGGCAAAAACCCGCGCAAATGCGTGTAGAGAGGTTTTTTCTCCAGCTTGTTGCAAAATCGCTTGCTCAAGTAATATCCGCGTACGCCGGCCCCGGGAGGGACCGGTTCCGATCTGGAGACCTGGAGGAAACATGGAACACAACCGTCTGTTGCACACCCTGCGTGTTACCGCCATTGCAGGCGTGGCAGCGGCATCGCTCGGCGTCGCGGGCTCTGCATTCGCACAGATCCCGAACAAGACGCTCGTCTACTGCTCAGAAGGCAGCCCGGCGGGCTTCGATTCCGCGCAATACACGACCGGCGTCGATTTCACGGCCGCCACGTTCACCGTCTACAACCGCCTCGTCGAATTCGTGCGCGGCGGCACGAAGGTCGAGCCCGGCCTCGCCGAGAAGTGGGACGTGTCGTCCGACGGCAAGGTCTATACGTTCCACCTGCGCCACGGCGTGAAGTTCCACACGACCGACTTCTTCAAGCCGACGCGTGAATTCAACGCGGACGACGTCGTGTTCACGTTCGAGCGCATGCTCGATCCGAACAACGCGTTCCGCAAGGCGTATCCGGTGTCGTTCCCGTACTTCACCGACATGGGCCTCGACAAGCTGATCACGAAGGTCGAGAAGGTCGATCCGTACACGGTGAAGTTCACGCTCGCCGAACCGAACGCGCCGTTCATCCAGAACATGGCGATGGAATTCGCGTCGATCCTGTCGGCCGAATACGCGGATCAGCTGATGAAGGCCGGCAAGGCCGCCGACATCAACCAGAAGCCGGTCGGCACGGGCCCGTTCATCTTCCGCAGCTACACGAAGGACGCGACGATCCGTTTCGACGGCAATCCGGATTACTGGAAGAAGGGCGAAGTGAAGCTGTCGAAGCTGATCTTCTCGATCACGCCCGATCCGGGCGTGCGCGTGCAGAAGATCAAGCGCAACGAATGCCAGGTGATGAGCTATCCGCGCCCGGCCGACATCGCGACGCTGAAGGCCGACTCGAACATCGACATGCCGTCGCAGCCGGGCTTCAACCTCGGCTACCTCGCGTACAACGTCGAGCACAAGCCGGTCGACAAGCTCGAGGTGCGTCAGGCGCTCGACATGGCGATCAACAAGAAGGCGATTCTCGAATCGGTCTATCAGGGTGCGGGCCAGGCCGCGAACGCGCCGATGCCGCCGACGCAGTGGTCCTACGACAAGAACCTGAAGATGGCCGCCTACGACACCGCCAAGGCGAAGGCGCTGCTCGCGAAGGCCGGTTATCCGAACGGGTTCGAGATCACGCTGTGGGCGATGCCGGTGCAGCGCGCGTACAACCCGAACGCACGCCTGATGGCCGAGATGATCCAGGCCGACTGGGCGAAGATCGGCGTGAAGGCGAAGATCGTCACGTACGAGTGGGGCGAGTACATCAAGCGCGCGCACGGCGGCGAGCAGGACACGATGCTGATCGGCTGGACCGGCGACAACGGCGACCCCGACAACTGGCTCGGCACGCTGCTCGGCTGCGAGGCGATCAAGGGCAACAACTTCTCGCACTGGTGCTACAAGCCGTTCGACGACCTGATCCAGAAGGGCCGCACGACGACGGGCCAGGACGCGCGCACGAAGCTCTACACGCAGGCGCAGCAGATCTTCGCGCAGCAGCTGCCGTTCTCGCCGATCGCGAACTCGACGGTGTACCAGCCGGTGCGCAAGAACGTCGTCGACATGCGCATCGAACCGCTCGGCTACGCACGCTTCGATGGTGTGAGCGTGAAGTAACGCAGCAGGCGTAAGCTGTCACGAAGACCGAGACCTACCCATCCGGCGGCGGGGGGCCACGAGCTCCCCGTCGCCGGTCGCACATTTCCCACAAGAAAAGACGAGACGCATCATGCTCCGATTCGTGTTGCGCCGCGTGGGCATGGTGATTCCGACCTTCATCGGCATCACCATCCTCGCGTTCGCGCTGATTCACCTGATACCGGGCGACCCCATCGAAGTGATGATGGGCGAGCGCGGCGTCGACCCCGCGATGCACGCGGAGGCGATGAAACGCCTCGGGCTCGACCAGCCGCTGCCCGTGCAATATTTCCACTACATCGGCCGGGCGCTGCACGGCGACCTCGGCACGTCGATCGTCACGAACACGAGCGTCGCCGGCGAGTTCTTCGCGCGCTTTCCGGCGACCGTCGAACTGTCGCTGTGCGCGCTCGTGTTCGCGCTCGTCGTCGGGCTGCCGGCCGGCGTGATCGCCGCGCTGCGGCGCGGCTCGATCGTCGATCACGGCGTGATGGGCACCGCGCTGACCGGCTATTCGATGCCGATCTTCTGGTGGGGCTTGATCCTCATCATGGTGTTTTCGTCGTATCTCGGCTGGACGCCCGTGTCGGGCCGCATCGCGGTCGAATACGACTTCCCGCATCCGACCGGCTTCATGCTGATCGACGCGCTGCTCGCGCCGGACGAAGGGTCGTTCAAGTCGGCGCTCAGCCACCTGATCCTGCCCGCGATCGTGCTCGGCACGATTCCGCTCGCGGTGATCGCGCGGATGACGCGCTCGTCGATGCTCGAAGTGCTGCGCGAGGACTACATCCGCACCGCGCGCGCGAAGGGGCTGTCGCCCGCGCGCGTGGTCGTCGTGCATGCGCTGCGCAATGCGCTGATTCCGGTCGTCACCGTGATCGGCCTGCAGATCGGCACGCTGCTTGCGGGCGCGGTGCTGACCGAGACGCTGTTTTCGTGGCCCGGCGTCGGCAAGTGGCTGATCGATGCGATCGGCCGTCGCGACTATCCGGTCGTCCAGGGCGGCATTCTGCTGATCGCGACGCTCGTGATCGTCGTGAACCTGATCGTCGACCTGCTGTACGGCGTGCTGAATCCGCGCATCCGCCACACGAGGTAATCCATGAGCAATCTGCAAAACACCCTGCCGAGCGAATCCGCGCCGGCCGGCGGCCGTGCGCTCGCGCTGCGCGAGTTCTGGGCCAACTTCTCGCGCAACCGCGGCGCCGTCGGCGCCGGCATCGTCGTGCTGGTGCTGATCGCGGTCGCGATTTTCGCGCCGCTGATCGCGCCGCACAGCCCGGTCGAGCAATACCGCGACTACGTGAAGATTCCGCCGGCGTGGCTCGACGGCGGCAACCGCCAGTTCATCCTCGGCACCGACGAAGCGGGCCGCGACATTCTTTCGCGCCTGATGTTCGGCGCGCGCATGTCGTTCTCGATCGGCTTCGTGTCGGTCGTGCTCGCGCTGATCCCCGGCATCGTGCTCGGCCTCGTCGCCGCGTTTTTCCAGAAGTGGGCCGACACGGCCGTGATGCGCATCATGGACGTGCTGCTCGCGCTGCCCTCGTTGCTGCTCGCGGTCGCGGTCGTCGCGATCATCGGGCCGGGGCTTACGAACACGATGTTCGCGATCGCGATCGTCGCGCTGCCCGCCTACGTGCGTCTGACGCGCGCATCCGCGCTCGGCGAGCTGCAGAAGGAATACGTGACCGCCTCGCGCGTGGCCGGCGCCGGCACGCTGCGCCTGATGTTCTCGCAGGTGCTGCCGAACTGCACGGCGCCGCTGATCGTGCAGGCGACGCTCGGTTTCTCGTCGGCGATTCTCGATGCGGCCGCGCTCGGCTTCCTCGGTCTCGGCGTGCAGCCGCCGACCGCCGAGTGGGGCGCGATGCTCGCCTCCGCGCGCGACTACATCGACAACGCCTGGTGGATCGTCACGATGCCAGGCCTGTCGATCCTGATCTCGGTGCTCGCGATCAACCTGCTCGGCGACGGGCTGCGCGACGCGCTCGATCCCAAACTGAAACGGATGGCGTGACATGACTTCGAATCTACTGACCATCCGCAATCTCGCGGTGAACTTCAACGGCCTGCCCGCGGTCGACCGGATCAACCTGTCGATCGCGCCGGGCGAGGTGGTGGGCGTCGTCGGCGAATCGGGCTCCGGCAAGAGCGTGACGATGATGGCGCTGATGGGGCTGATCGATGCGCCGGGCAAGGTCACGGCCGACGAGATCACGTTCGACGGCGTGGATCTGCTGAAGGCGTCGCCGAAGGTGCGGCGCAGGATCGTCGGCAAGGACGTCGCGATGGTGTTCCAGGACGCGCTGACGAGCCTGAACCCGAGCTATACGGTCGGCTACCAGATCAAGGAGGTGCTGAAGCTGCACGAAGGGCTGCGCGGCGACGCGCTGCACCGGCGCGCGCTCGAGCTGCTCGACCAGGTCGGGATTCCCGACGCGAAGAACCGGATCGGCGCGTTTCCGCACCAGATGTCGGGCGGGATGAACCAGCGCGTGATGATCGCGATGGCCGTCGCATGCAACCCGAAGCTCCTGATCGCCGACGAGCCGACGACCGCGCTCGACGTGACGATCCAGGCGCAGATCATGGACCTGCTCGTCAAGCTGCAGAAGGAGCGCGGGATGGCGCTCGTGCTGATCTCGCACGACCTCGCCGTGGTGTCGGAGGTCGCGCAGCGCGTCGCCGTGATGTACGCGGGCGAGATCATCGAGACCAACCGCGTGCCCGATATCTTCCGCGCGCCGCATCATCCGTACACCGAAGCGCTGCTCGCGGCGATTCCCGAGCACAATAAGGGGGCGCGTCGCCTTGCCGCATTGCCGGGCATGGTGCCGGGCCGCGATGATCGCCCGTCCGGGTGCCTGTTCGCGCCGCGCTGCAAGTACGTCGTCGACGACTGTCGCAAGGCGCGCCCGGCGCTCGATACGCTGGTGCCCGGCAACGATGCGATGCGCGCGCGCTGCATCAAGCCGCTGAACCTGTCCCATGTCGACCTGAACGGAGGCGCACGATGAATGCTGTCAACGAAACGCGCCGCGTCGAGCACGACGAGGACGACGTGCTGGTGGCCGACCAGCTCGCGAAGCACTACACGGTGCGGCGCGGGATGTTCGGGCAGGGCACGGTGAAGGCGCTGAACGGCGTGTCGTTCGCGCTGAAGCGCGGCCGCACGCTCGCGGTGGTCGGCGAGTCGGGCTGCGGGAAATCGACGCTCGCGCGCCAGCTGACGATGATCGAGACGCCGACGTCCGGCCGTCTCTCGATCGACGGCCGGAACGTGGCCGGCGCGAGCCGCGACACGATCGCCGAGCTGCGCCGCCGCGTGCAGATGGTGTTCCAGAATCCGTTCGCGTCGCTGAATCCGCGCAAGACCGTCGAGCAGACGCTCGCCGAGCCGCTCGAGATCAACACGAAGCTGACCGCGATCGAACGCGCGCAGCGCATCGCGCAGATCATGCGCACGGTCGGGCTGCGGCCCGAGCACGCGAAGCGCTATCCGCACATGTTCTCCGGCGGGCAGCGCCAGCGTGTCGCGATCGCGCGCGCGATGATCCTCGAGCCGCGGATCGTGGTCGCGGACGAGCCGGTGTCCGCGCTCGACGTGTCGATCCAGGCGCAGATCCTGAACCTGTTCATGGATCTGCAGGAGCAGTTCAAGACGAGCTACGTGTTCATCTCGCACAACCTCGCGGTGGTCGAGCACGTCGCCGACGACGTGATGGTGATGTACTTCGGCAGCGTCGCCGAGCTCGGCGACAAGGCGACGATCTACGCACGGCCGCGCCATCCGTATACGCGCGCGCTGATGTCGGCGACGCCGGCGATCTTCGAGGAAGACCGCCGCGTGCAGATCAAGCTGCAGGGCGAGCTGCCGTCGCCGCTCAATCCGCCGTCGGGCTGCGCGTTTCACCAGCGCTGCCCGTATGCGATCGAGCGGTGCCGTGTCGAGGAACCGCAGCTGCGCGACGTCGACGGACGCCGCGTGGCCTGCCATCGCGCCGAGGAGGTGGGGGAGGCGAATGCCTGAACGGTTGGCGGCGCGCGCGTCGAGCGCGCGCCGTTCGGGAGCGCGCAGCGCGCGCATGCTGCGCGCCTGCCGCAGCGCGCGGCGCTGGAGCGTGCGCACCGTGACGGGCGCGGCGCTGGCCGGTGCATGCCTCGCGGCCGGCATCGGCGTGCCGGTCGAGGTGGCGCGAGCCGAAGGGCGAGCGCCCGCCACGTCGCCGATCCATCCGTCTCAGGTGCCGCCGCCCGGCGTGAGCCTGCCGGGCTTTCACGTGCCGCCGTCCGAGTCGAACGGCACGGTCGCGCGCGGCGCGGTGCGCGTGCAGCCCGCGCGCATGCCGTTCTACGTCGCGACCAAGGGCCGCGTCACGCTCTACGTGCTCGGCACGCTGCATACGGGCGACCCGTCCGACTATCCGAGCGCGCAGCCGTTCCGGCCGCGCATCCTCGCCGCGCTCGCCGCGTCGCCGACGCTCGCGCTCGAGCTGTCGCCCGACGATCTGCTCGAATCGCAGGACGACGTCTCGAAGTACGGCGTCTGCCGTTATGCGTGCCTGCCGCGGCTGCTGCCCGAGCCGCTGTGGCAGCGGCTCGCGGCGCGTCTGCACGGCAATCCGGCCGCGCTCGCGGAAATCCGCAAGATGCGGCCGTGGCTCGCGTCGCTCGTCGTCGAGACCTACGATTCGCTGTCGGCCGGCCTGCAGACCGAGTACGGCACCGAGGCGCAATTACAGAACGTATTCCTCAAGAAGAAGGGCGGCCGCGTGATCGGGCTCGAGACGCTGGCCGAGCAGATGCGCGCGTTCACCGGCCTGACGCTCGCCGAGCAGCGCGAAATGCTCGCGCAGGACATGGTGCAGACGCCCGCGCAGAACGCCGACGACGTGAAGACGCTGCACCGACTGTGGCGAATTGGCGACGCCGATGCGATCGCCGCCTGGGCCGTCGCGAAGAGCGAACGGCTGGCGCGATCGAAGGCATTGTCGGCGTCGATCGACAACAGGATCCTGTACGAGCGCAATCGGCGCTTCGTTGCACGGATGACGGCAATCGCGGCGCCGAACCGCCCGCTGTTCGTCGCGATCGGCGCGCTGCACCTGGGTGGCCCGCGCGGCGTGCTCGAATTGTTGCGTCAACAAGGTTACAGCGTCGACGCGAACTGACGGCGCGCGATGCGCCGCTTCGATCCATCCCCGTTTGATTGCCTGCGCATCGACGGCACGCGACGTGTGCGGCGCGTGGCGCACCGATCAGGAAAACCCTCGATTCGTCGGAAAATAGCGTTTAAAACGATTGACATCCGGTTCGGCCAATCTCTATTCTTCGCATCACAAGTTGAAAAAATGAAAAGAACAGATAAGTACAGGTAAGTTCTACGGGGTAGCAAAAAAAAGCGCGGGGTGAGCGCAGCCGGCACGTCGTCAGCGTGCCGGCCACGGCGTGGCTGCATGCACGGCGGGGCCATCATCGTCGGATAACAAATGCATGCGGACCGACTTGCGAAAAGCAGCGTTCCGTCGTCCGACCGGGGAATGCAGTATCGGGCGGCGGCGGACGTTTTTTCATCCGGAGCAGCTTTCCGGTCGCTGCCGACAGACGGTTTGGTGGACGTATCGACAGACGGCGAAGCCGCGGCGAATGCGTCGACAGAAAAGCGCTACGAGGGCGCTTTTTTCTTTTGTGCGGCCGATGCGCGTCGTCGCCGCTTCTTCGAGCAGCCGGCGCGATCGACGCGTTTTATCGATCGGTCGGCGATTTCAATGTCTGGTCGACCGTGTGGCGCATCGTTGGATTGGCCGGAAGGCCGCGTCAAGCGGATAAGGCGGCACTGAAATGGCAGCGGGCCCGAAACAGGTCATGCGTGCGGTGCAACTTCGAAAGCCCGCCGTCGGCATCTGAAGCTCAGCGACAGATCATCCCGTTGCTTTTTGTCGATTGGCAGGCGGCTGAAGCCCGCCGTGCAGTCCACCGCCGACAACCCCGATGATCATGCCCTGGATGCCCATCATTCCGATCGGCTGCCCCGTGGCGGCTCCCGCGAGCGCACCACCGATTCCTCCAGCGACGGATTGCTGCAAGCCGCCCAGTACCATGCCGCCCCAATTCCATGCGCCCGAAACAGCAGCGCATTCTTCCGCCGTGAGCGTTCTCGGACCGGTGAGTGCCGTCGGCCCTGCGGAATTGCCGGCTTGGCATGAAGCGTGATTGAAGTTTGAAATCATGACGATCGACCTATTGATTTGTAGTAAGCGAACAGCAGGCTCTCCGCAATAACGGCAAGCGATATGAGAGCCACCGATAACGTCGTGGTGATGTGAAAGTCTGTCAGTTTTTCAATGGATGAGTATGCTCCCATGTAGATGAGAAAAATAATCGCGGCCTTTGTCGGTATCAGTATGAGATTTTTCGGTATGAATGGCTTCATTGGTTGTGATCGAAATGAATGCGATGCTGTTGGGTGTGTGCCCGTTTAGGGATGAATTTATCACTGCGCCTGATGAGTGAAAATGTGCAATTTCTCACGCTTTTTGATGTTTCAGATGGCTGCGCGCACTGCGTGGGTGGCTTGGAAGGAGCGAAATCTGCGGTCGTCCATCGGCGGGGGCAGGCGATACGGCGCGCCCGCATAACACGCGTCGAGCGTATGACAGATCCGAGCGCGTCAGCAAAAAGGAGCTTACTCGGGCACCTTCGAAGCACGCCAATACCATGAGAAATTCCATATTCCCGATCGAGATTCGAAGTGCTAGGTTATTCGTCGATGCGCACGCAGGTAACTTTCTTGCTCAAAGCTGGAATTGCATCTTGCGGTAATTGGCAGCCGTAAATCGACGGTGGATGCGCGTACGGCATCCACCGCTCTCGATTACTCATTTTTTTACATCGCTCAATGAAATTTCGATCCGTAATTCAGGCAGCAGCGAAATTTGCAGAACACGGCATCTTCATGGCTCCGCTTGCTCCGCGCTTTGGCGGTGGATGGTCGGGCATTCTGGTTGGCGGCGCAGTCAGGGCGCTCATCTTCGCCGCGGGATACGCACTTCTCCTTTACATGCTGAACAGCTGGTCGCTCTTCAAATGGAGCGCCGGGGCACTCTGTTTCCTCTTGTATGCCTGCTTGCAGGAAACGATCACGTGCCGCAGCGCGGGCCGCTAAACTGCGTCGCGGCAGTGAAGAGCGTGGCGCCGACGTTGCGTATCGCCCGTCGCAATTCGACCGCGCCGACCGGCCGCATCAATTACGTTCGATCGCGAGGACCTGCGAGCGGATAGACGGTTGCCGGTCTAGCCATCGGCTCTCGCGCCAAGTCGCGCTCCTTCCCGCTGTCGTCACGTGCATCGATCAGTCCCAACGCAATTGCACGCGTAATGACGTGAGTACGATTCCGGGCGCCCAAAACGCGCATCGCGCTTGCAATGTGATTGTCGACCGTGCCGAGCGCCAGATTCAGCATCGTCGCGACTTCCTTGGTCGAGTGCCCGGAACAAACCAGTGACAGCATGTCGCGCTGACGACGCGTCAAACGCATACCGGAGCCGGCATCGGCTGCGATGTCGGGAAACGCAGAGCGGCCGTCGAGCACCGACTGCAGCGCGTCGGAGAAAGCACCGAGCGGCGCGCCCTTGGCAAGGTACGCAATCATGCCCAGACGCTTCGCCTCATCGATCCACGGCCGCCGAAGGGCCGCCGTCACGATCGCACATCGATCGGCGACGCCTGATGCGTGAAACTGCCGCGCGAACGGCAGCCCGCCTCCGGGCACATCGAGATCCAGAAAAATCCGGAACCAGCCGGACATGCGGCGAAAAACATCTAGCGCACCGCTCGCACTGTGGCAAACCGTCACATCAATCCGGTCGTTCAGGTCGGTCAACGCACGGCCAATCGCATTCGCGACGATCGGGTGCGCGTCGACAACGAGGACCGGCAAGCGCTCGCAGCTTCCTCTCGTCATTGTTCACTCCTGTAAGTGAACCGGGGCAGGACGTAGACAGTGCCACCGAGAGCGCCTCGAAACAATCGTATACCGTCCATTGCGCCGAACCCTGAGGCGCGGTGCAGACTCCGTACGCGGTGCCGGTTCGACTTCGCAACGGGCGCCCCGGGGTGGCGGACGGATCGCGCCCGCATACCGGGCAAGCAAGGAAAGAGCGCGGCACGTCAGGACGCTCGCGAGGACCGCAATCAATCAGAGCGCGTCCACCGCCAAAAGAAAAAGCGCCCGCGCGGCGCTTTTCGGGTGGCACCATCGCCGCGGCTTCGCCGTCTATCGATGCGTGTCCTGAAACCGTCCGGCCGATGGCGGCCGGAAACGTACTGCGGGCGAAAAAGATCCGCCGCCGCCCGAGGACTGCCTTTGCCCGGTCGGGCGACGGAACCTCGCTCGTCCGCGCGAGAAACACCGCGCACGGAGCAAGGCGCCGCCTGGCGGCGACAGGACTTACGTCTCTTCACCCGCCTGCAACACCGCCGGCGCAACCACTTCGACACCGGCCTTTTCCAGCGCCTCCCGAATCCTTCTCGCGAACGCGAGCGCATGCGGTCCGTCGCCGTGCAGGCAGACTGTCTGCGCATTGAGCGGCACCCATTCGCCGCTCACCGCACGCACTTGCCGGTCGCGCACCATGTCGAGCGTCCGCGCGAGCACCGCGTCTTCGTCGTCGATCAGCGCACCGGGCTCGCTGCGCGGGACGAGCGACCCGTCGGCGCGATAGCCGCGATCGGCGAAGACCTCTTCGACGGCCGCGAGCCCCGCTTGCCGCGCGGCGGCCACGAACACGCTGTTCGCAAGCCCGAACACCGCGAGCGACGGATCGAAATCGTGGATCGCCGACACGACCGCATCCGCGATCATCGGATCGCGCGCCGCCTGGTTGTACAGCGCGCCGTGCGGCTTCACGTGCGCGATGCGTCCGCCTTCCGCCTGCGCGATCGCCGACAGCGCACCGAGCTGATACAGCACGCCCGCATAGATGTCGCCGGCCGGCAGCTGCATTTCCTTGCGCCCGAAATTCTCCGGATCGTGAAAGCTCGGATGCGCGCCGATCGCCACGCCTTTCTGCACGGCCCAGCGCACGCAGTCGCGCATCGCATTGGCGCCGCCGGCATGCCAGCCGCATGCGATGTTTGCCGACGTGACGAGGTCGAGCAGCGCCTCGTCCGATCCGCATCCTTCGCCGAGATCGGCATTCAGGTCGATTTCCATGATGTTCCTCATCCACTCATTGCGCGGCGCGCCCGGAACGCCGTCGCGTTCCGGACGTCGTCACGCGGCGCGCGACTGCGCGCGGCGGCGCGCCTCCTCGCGCATCTCGATCGCGACGTCGATCTGACGCAGGTAGGCGCGTTCCGCGATCAACGCGGCGCGCGCGGCCTCGGGCGTCGTGCGCACGAAGCGGATCGGCAGGTTCAGCCGCGCCTGCGCGAGCTTCCACAGATCGGCGCGGATCACCGTGCCGATCTTCGGATAGCCGCCGGTGGTCTGCGCGTCGTGCATCAGCACGATCGGCTGGCCGTTCGGCGGCACCTGGATCGTGCCGGGCAGCACCGCGTGCGACAGCAGTTCGGCCGGCCGCTCGCGCACGAGTTCGACACCCGCGAGGCGATAGCCCATCCGGTTGCTGTTCGCGGTAACGAGCCACTCCTCGTCCCAGAACGCCTGCTGCGAATCGGCCGCGAACGACGCGAAGTCGGGGCCCGGCAGCACGCGCACGGGCATCGCCCACGGCGCATGCGCGGGCCGATGGCGGCGCGGCGGCTCGTCGACGCGCACGAACGCGCACCAGGCCGGCGCCTTCACGCCGAACTCCGGGGCATCGGGCGCGAGGCAGCCGATGCCGGCCGGCGGCACGCCGACCGGCAGGCGATCGCCGTCGCGCAGCGCGCGACCGCCGAGGCCGCCGAAATGCGAGGCGAGATCGGTGCTGCGCGAGCCGAGCACGGGCAGCACGTCGATGCCGCCGGCGATGCACAGATAGCCGCGCATCCCGCGCTTGGCGGCCGGCAGCACGAGCGTCTGTCCGGCTTCGACGGGCAGGCTCCACCACGAATACACGGGCTTGCCGTCGAGCGTCGCGCCGAACTCGGTGCCGGTGATCGCGATGCGCGCCGCGCGCGTGAAGCGGAACGCGGCGGGACCGATCGTGATTTCGACGGCGGCCGCGTCCGGACGGTTGCCGACGAGCCGGTTGCCGACTTCGAGCGCGAGCCCGTCGAGTGCGCCGCCGAGCGCGACGCCGAGATGGCGCGCGCCGCGCCGGCCGAGATCCTGCACGCTCGACAGCGGGCCGGCGCGCATCACTTCGATGTTGCCCGGTGCGTGGTTCTGGCTCATCGTGCGTCGACTCCGGCAATGACGAAGCGCACGCGATCGCCGGGCAGCAAGAGCGTCGGCGGCTGCCGCGTCGGATCGAAGAGCGCGAGCGACGTGCGGCCGATCAGTTGCCAGCCGCCGGGCGACGTGGCCGGATAGATGCCCGTCTGCGCGCCGCCGATGCCGACCGAGCCGGCCGGCACCTCGAGGCGCGGCACGGTGCGGCGCGGCACGTGCAGCGCCGCTTCGAGACCGCCGAGATACGCGAAGCCCGGCTGGAAGCCGATGAAGAACACCACGTATTCGCCGGCCGCATGGCGTTCGACGACCTCGTCGGCCGACAGCCCGGTGTGCGCGGCGACGGCCGCCAGGTCCGGACCGGCCGCACCGCCGTACTCGACCGGAATCTCGACCTCGCGCCCGTCCGCGTGCTCGACGTCGGCCGTCTGCCAGGCGTCGTGCAGCAGCGGCGTCAGCGATTCGGCGCTCGCGGCGAGCGCGTCGAACACGATCGTCAGGTTGTTCATGCCGGGCACGACATCGACGACGTCGGGCCACGTGCGCGCATGCGCGGCAACGGCCCAGACGCGGCGCTGGCAGTCGAGCGTGGCGGGCGGCGGCACTTCGCAGACGAGTGCGGTGTCGCCAAGCGGATAGATGCGAGGTTGCGTCATCGGACTGGCACGGTTCGGACGGCAATGTTAACGTACATTCTCGATAAAATATCGATAAGTTACCAATAAGCGTTTTTGCCTAGCGTGTGCGCCAGACCTTCTGGCGTACACTCGGCACACCCTGACAACCCGCTTGCGCCGCCTCTCCATGAAGCGTCATCCGACCAAGATCGTCTCGTCCGAACATCTCGTCTCCGACTCGAGCGCCGAACTGTCGGAGCTCGAATACGGGCTGATCATGGCCGGCAACGCATTCAACCGATGGATGGTGCGTTGCATGTCGGCGGCGGGCGCGAAGGACATGACGGCGGTCGAAGTATCGCTGCTCCATCACGTCAGCCATCGCGAACGCAAGAAGAAGCTCGCCGACATCTGCTTCGTGCTCAATATCGAGGATACGCACGTCGCGACCTATGCGCTGAAAAAACTGATCGCGCGCGGCTACGTGCAAAGCGAGAAAAGCGGCAAGGAAGTGTTCTTCTCCGCGACCGACGCGGGACGCGACTTGTGTCTGAAGTATCGCGAGGTGCGCGAGCACTGTCTGATCGAGACGCTGAAGGACAGCGGCCTCACGAACGAACAGATCGGCGACGCGGCGCAACTGCTGCGCCACGCGTCGGGGCTCTACGACACGGCCGCGCGCGCGGCCGCATCGCTGTAAACAACGATTGCACGCCTCGGCGCGACGGCGGCATGCGTGCGGCACGCCGCCGTGTGCCCTCATTCGGCGGACGGATAGAGCTGCGCGTCCGTCACGATCCAGTCCATCGCGAGATCGTGCGCTTCGGCCGGCAGCGCGTCGACGCGGCATGCGTCGTACGCGATGCCGACCGTGACCGGCAGCGACGCGCCCGGCCACGCGGCGAGCGTGCGATCGTAATAGCCGCCGCCGTAGCCGAGCCGGTAGCGCTGCAGATCGAAGCCGACGCACGGAATCATCAGCAGGTCCGGCACGACGACGACACCGGACGCAGGCTCCGGAATGCGGTGATGGCCTTCGCGCATCGGCGTGTGCGCATCCCATGCGTGAAACGCGAGCGGCGTGTGGCGCTCGCCGATCACGGGCAACGCGGCGCGGCGTCCGCTGCCTGCCGCGCACCACGCGAGCACCGCATCGCGCGCATCGAATTCGCCGGGCAGCGGCCAGTAGAAGCCGACCGTCACGGGCGCGAGCCGCTCGAGCAACGCACGCAATCGCGCCTCGAGCGAAGCGTTCGCGGCGGGGCGCGACGCGGCGTCGCGACGCGCGCCGGACAGCGTTTTGCGAAGCGCAACCTTCGGGTTCGGCACAGGGTTGCGTGCTATGCTTTCGCTCAATTCGTGCTCCATTCAAAACGATGTCGAACAGCCTTTTCCGAGTATATCGTGCGGTCGCGCTCGCGCTGTCGGCCGCCACGCTCGTCGCGGGCACGGCCGCCTGTGCCGCCCCGAACGACGACACGCTGGCCGGGGACGACCAGATCTTCGTGCAGCTTCGCGAAGCGGCGCGCCGCAACGACGCAGCGAAGGCTGCGCAACTCGCCGCGATGATTCCGAACTATCCGGTGTCGTCGTACGTCGAGTATTTCCAGATCAAGCCGCAGCTGTTCGACTCGACGGGCCGCGCGCGCGTCGATGCGCCGGACGCGCCCGTGGCGTCGTTCCTGCAGCGCTACGACGGGCAGGCGATCGCCGATCGCATGCGCAACGATTATCTGCTCGTGCTCGGTGCGCGCCACGACTGGCGCAATTTCGACGAGCAGTACAAGCGCTTCGTGCTCGACGACGACACGCAGGTCAAGTGCTACGCGCTCGAGTCGCGCGCGGCGCGCGGCGAGAACGTCGCCGATGCGGCGCGCGCGCTGCTCGTCGAGCCGAAGTATTACGGCGACGCGTGCGTCGATCTCATCACCGCGCTCGCGGTCAATCAGCAGTTCACGAGCGACGACGTGTGGCAGCAGGCGCGCTTCGCGTACGAGCAGAACTACACGTCGCTCGGCGGCAAGATCGTCGACGCGCTCGGCGCACGCCCGGTCGGCTTCGATCAGGCGACGAGCGCGCCGCCGCTGTACCTCGCGCGCGGCGTCGGCGCCGACGCGGCCTCGCATCAGCTCGCGCTGATCGCGCTCGGACGGATGGCGCGCAACGATCCGGATTCGGCGGCCGCGATGCTGACGTCGATCGCGCCGTCGCTGACGAAGCAGGAGCAGGCGATCGCGTGGGGCGCGATCGGCTATCAGGGCGCGCTGAAGCGCTCGCCGCTCGCGTCGGTCTGGTATGCGAAGTCCGCGAACGCGCCGCTGTCGAATTCCGGCTACGAATGGCGCACGCGCGCGGCGCTGCTCGCCGGCAACTGGCCGATGGTGCGCTGGTCGATCGAGCAGATGCCGCCGTCGCTGCGCGAAGATCCGGCGTGGATCTACTGGCATGCGCGCGCGCTGAAGCAAAGCGGCGACACGCTGCAGGCGAATCAGGAATTCGAGCAGGTCGCGGGCCAGTTCAACTTCTACGGGCAGCTCGCCGGCGAGGAGCTCGGTCAGCGTACGACGATTCCGCCGCGCACGCGCGTCAGCGACGCGGAGATCGACGCAATGAGCAAGGTGCCGGGCTTCGCGCTCGCGCAGCGCTTCTATTCGCTGAACCTGCGGCTCGAAGGCAATCGCGAATGGAACTGGCCGCTGCGCGGCATGACCGACCGTCAGTTGCTCGCAGCCGCCGAATACGGCAAGCGCGTCGGGCTGCTCGACCGCACGGTCAACACGGCCGATCGTACGAAGGCCGAGCACGATTTCACGCTGCGCTATCCGTCGCCGTATCGCGACATCGTCGAGCGCTACGCGCAATCGACCGGCCTCGACATCGAATGGGCGTACGGGCTGATCCGCCAGGAATCGCGTTTCATCACGAGCGCGCGTTCGTCGGCGGGCGCCGGCGGCCTGATGCAGCTGATGCCGGCCACGGCGCAACTCGTCGCGAAGAAGCTCGGCATGGGCACGATCACGCGCGCGCAGATGCACGACATCGATACCAATATCCAGCTCGGCACCTGGTATCTGGCCGACATCTACAACAACTTCGACAGCTCGCCGGTGCTCGCGACGGCCGGCTACAACGCGGGCCCCGGCCGCCCGCGCCAGTGGCGGCAGGTATTGACGCAGCCCGTCGAAGGCGCGATCTTCGCGGAAACGATCCCGTTCAACGAGACGCGCGACTACGTGAAGAACGTGTTGTCGAACACCGTGTATTACGCGGCGTTGTTCGAAGGCAAACCGCAGTCGTTGAAGAAACGGCTGGGCATGATCTCGCCCTGATCCGCAACCTTCACACTGCCGCGCACGACGCGGCAGTGTCCTTTTGAGGTTCCGACCATGGATGGCCAGACCGTCGCGCTGCTGGGCGGCACCGGCTTTATCGGCAGCCGGCTCGTCGCAGCGCTGATCGATGCCGGCAAGCACGTCCGGATCGGCACGCGCCGTCGCGAGCACGCGCGCCATCTGTCGATGCTGCCGGTCGACATCGTCGAGCTCGAGACGTTCGACACGCGTTCGCTCGCACGCTTCGTCGCCGGCGCGCAGGCGGCCGTCAATCTGGTCGGCGTGCTGCACGGCGGCCGCGGCACGCCGTACGGCGCCGGCTTCGAGCGCGCGCACGTCGCGCTGCCGGCCGCGCTCGCGCGCGCGTGCGTCGAAGCCGGTGTGCGGCGCGTGCTGCACATGAGCGCGCTCGGCGCCGATTCGCACGGGCCGAGCATGTATCAGCGCTCGAAAGGCGACGGCGAGGCCGCGCTGCACGCGATCGCCGCGACCGAGCCGCTCGCGGTGACGATCTTTCGTCCGTCGGTCGTGTTCGGGCCCGGCGATGCGTTTCTCAATACGTTCGCGCGGCTGCAGCGCATCGCGCCGGTGCTGCCGCTCGCGATGCCCGACGCGCGCTTTCAGCCGGTATTCGTCGGCGACGTCGTGCGCGCGTTCGTCAACACGCTCGAGCTGAGCGCCGCGCACGGGCGCACGTACGAACTGGGCGGCCCGACCGTCTACACGCTCGAGCAGCTGGTGCGCTACTGCGGCACGCTGGTCGGCCGGCAGGCACGCATCGTGCGGCTGCCCGACGCGCTCGCGCAGCTGCAGGCGCGCGTGTTCGAGTGTCTGCCCGGCGAGCCCGTGATCACGCGCGACAATCTCGCGTCGATGTCGGTGCCGAACGTGCTGTCGGGGCCGCTCGCGCCGGAACTCGGCATCGTGCCCGCGAGTCTCGAAAGCATCGCGCCGGCCTATCTCGGCGACGCCGCGCAGCGCTCGCGATTCGAAGCGTTCCGCTCGCGCCGCTAGCGCGGCGTCGGCGGCGCGCCCATCCCCGTTTTCACTTTCGCGCTTTTCGGAAGACCATCATGAAACTCGTCATTGGTGACAAGAACTACTCGTCGTGGTCGATGCGGCCGTGGCTGCTGCTCACGCATTTCGGCATTCCGTTCGAGGAGATCGCGATCGAGCTGCGGCGCGACGATACGGCCGCGCGCATCCGCGAATATTCGCCGTCCGGCAAGCTGCCGTGCCTGATCGACGATCACGGCGTCGCGATCTGGGAATCGCTCGCGATCGCCGAGACGCTCGCCGAGCGCTTTCCGCAGTACCCGATGTGGCCGGCCGATCCGGCGCGGCGCGCGCATGCGCGCAGCATCTCGGCCGAGATGCACGCGGGCTTCGCGGCGCTGCGCACGCAGATGGGGATGAACGTGCGTGCGTCGATGCCGGGCCGCGGCGCGACGCCCGAAGCGCTCGCCGACGTCGCGCGGATCGACGCGCTGTGGAGCGAATGCATCGCGGCCTCGGGCGGCCCGTTCCTGTTCGGCGAATTCGGCATCGCCGACGCGATGTACGCGCCCGTCGTGATGCGCTTCAACACGTACGCGCCGACGCTCTCACCGGAGGCGGCCGGCTATGCGGCACGCATCACCGCGCTGCCGGCGGTCCGGCAGTGGATCGACGCCGCGCGGCGCGAGACGAACGTGATTGCCGAATACGAGCCGACGCGATGAACATCTATGCCGTGGGCGGTGCGATCCGCGACGAACTGCTCGGCGTGCCGGTGCAGGACCGCGACTACGTGGTCGTCGGCGCGACGCCCGAGCAGATGATCGCGCAGGGCTTCCGGCCGGTCGGCAAGGACTTCCCGGTGTTCCTGCATCCGGACACGCACGAGGAATACGCGCTTGCGCGCACGGAGCGCAAGACGGCGGCCGGCTATCACGGCTTCCAGTTCCACTACGCACCCGACGTGACGCTCGACGAGGATCTCGCGCGCCGCGATCTGACGATCAACGCGATGGCGCGCGAGGTGAGCCCGGACGGCACGCTGATCGGCCCGGTCATCGATCCGTTCGACGGGCAGCGCGATTTGCGCGCGCGCGTGTTCCGGCACGTGAGCGACGCGTTCGTCGAGGACCCGGTGCGGATTCTGCGGCTCGCGCGCTTTGCCGCGCGTTTTGCCGACTTCACGGTGGCCGACGATACGCTCGCGCTGATGCGCCGGATGGTCGACGCGGGCGAAGTCGACGCGCTCGTGCCCGAGCGCGTATGGCAGGAGCTCGCGCGCGGGCTCATGGAAGCGAAGCCGTCGCGGATGTTCGCGGTGCTGCGCGACTGCGGCGCGCTCGCGCGGATCCTGCCGGAAGTCGACGGACTGTGGGGCGTGCCGCAGCGCGCCGACTATCACCCGGAAGTCGACACGGGCGTACACGTGATGATGGTCGTCGACTACGCGGCGAAGCAGCGCTATTCGCTGCCGGTGCGCTTCGCGGCGCTCACGCACGATCTCGGCAAGGCCACGACGCCCGACGACGTGCTGCCGCGTCACACCGGTCACGAAGGCCGCAGCGTCGATCTGCTGAAACCGCTGTGCGAGCGGCTGCGCGTGCCGAACGAATGCCGCGACCTCGCGCTCGTCGTCGCGCGCGAGCACGGCAACCTGCATCGCGTGATGGAGATGGGCGCGGCGGCGCTCGTGCGGTTCTTCGAACGCACCGACGCGCTGCGCAAGCCGGCGCGCTTCGCGGAGATGCTGCAGGCATGCGAGGCGGACGCGCGCGGCCGGCTCGGGCTCGAAGCGCAGCCGTATCCGCAGGCCGAGCGCTTGCGTGTCGCGCTCGCGGCCGCGCGCAGTGTCGACGCGGGCGCGATTGCGCGCGCGACCGGCAGCGATTCGGCGAAGATCAAGGACGCCGTGCATCGCGCACGGATCGAGGCGGTTGCGCACGCGCTCGAGATCGGCGAGTAACGGCGGGGGACGGCGGGACGTCGTATGCGGTGCGGGCCACGGTGTGCGCCCGCGCGCAGGCAGGCTCGGCGGTCGGTGTAGGCGGCGGGCGACGGGACGGCGTATGCGGTGCGGGCCGCGGTGTGCGCCCGCGCGCCGGCAGGCTCGGCGGTCGGTGTAGGCGGCGGACGACGGGACGGCGTATGCGATGCGGGCCACGGTGTGCGCCCGAGCGCCGGCAGGGTCGGCGGTCGACGTAGGCGGCGGGCAGGTTGCGCCGCTGCCGGGGCAACGCTTTAGGGCTTCGCGCGCGCCGCGCGTTTGCGCGGAGCGGGTGCGCTCGCCGTGCGGCGACCGACGCGCGCGGGCGATTCGCTCTCGGATGCCGCCGCGCCGCCATCGGCGGGCTTGGATGCCGATTGCGCGGCGGGCTTGGCGGCGCGCTTCGTCGCGACCGCCGCACGGCGGCGCGGCGCTGCATCGCGTGTGCGCGTGTCCGCATGCCGCGCGTCGGCCTGCGCTTCACCCGTGCGCTGCGCGACGTCCATCGTCGCCGAGACGAATGTCGCGCGGCTGTCGTCGAACAGCGGCAGCGTGCCGACCGCGATCACTTCCGCCGGCCCGTCGCCGACGTTCGCGACACGGTGCCGCTTGCGCGCATCGAAGTGCAGCGAATCGCCCGGCGACAGCGGGTAGTCCTTCTTGCCGATCGTGTAGCAGATGCGGCCGCTCAGCACGTACACGAACTCGTCGCCGCCGTGCGCGACCCATTCGGAGCGGTAGCCTTCCATCATCCGGACCTTCAGCGCATTGAGCTGGCTGCCGTCGAACGTCGTCGACAGCCGTTCGTACCATTGCGACGTGCGGTCGACCGCGTACGACTCGCGCCGGCCCGCGTGCGAATCGGGCTGCGCCTGGCGCGGCTGGTCGATCAGCGCGCCGAGCGGCACGTTCAGCGCCTTCGCGACGTTGACGAGCGACGAAATGGAGATGCCCGTCAGATGGCGTTCGACCTGGGACAGGAATCCGACCGACAGCTTCGCTTCGGTCGCGACTTCCAGCAGCGTCTTCTTCGCTTCCCGGCGCAGGCGGCGAATGCGCTGGCCGATACGCATGATGTCTGAATCCATGAATCTCTTTCGTGGCAGCGAGCCGGAAGGCGGGGACGGACGGCGCCGGCGGCCCGGATGCGGTTTTCCGCGAATCGCACGCGGCACGGCCGTTTCAGGCGGCGATGCCGGCGCATTGTACCGCGCGGCATCGTTCGGCCGCGTCGGCGCGGCGGGCCTCGCGCGTGCGTCGCGGAATTTTAGTGCCACCAAAATTTAAGCTTGACCTCAATTCCGCGCTGCTCTAGATTCTGTCGCGCGCGCGCCGAAATTTTAGTGTGACGAAAATTCTCGCACGGCCGGCAAGGCCGGATCGTCGCGCATCCGCGCGTCGGCGGCCGGCGCTGCGGCACACCGCGCGGGCGCGGGCGCGAGCCAGGCCGCGCGGCCGATGCCTTTGCTGCATGCGCAACGCCCGGCCGCCAGCCAGCCAGCCAGCCAGCCGGTTTCGCCGCATGCGAGCACAACGCGCACGCCGCAGCACGCGTGCCGATAACAACGACAGGACGACCCTTCGATGATCGATCGACTGACATACAGCTTTTCCAGCCTCTCGCCGTATCAAGCTTCCGTTGCCGACACGCAGGCCGCGCTGTCGCGCGCACTCGATACGCTGCAGCTCGACGCGCTCGTCGTCACGTCGCAGGACGAATACGTGACCGAGTATCTGCCGCGCCACAACAATCCGCGCTACGCGCTGTCGGGCTTCGACGGCTCGGCCGGCTGCGGCGTGTTTCTCGGCGAAGCGGCCGCGCGTGCGCTCGGCATGCCGCCGTTCGTGCTGTTCGTCGACGGTCGCTATCACCTGCAGGCCGAGCAGCAGTGCGACCCCGCGCGCGTGCGCGTCGAGAAGCTCGGCCTCGATCGGACGATCTGGGCCGCGATCGCGGACTGGCTGGTCGCGCACGCGGCCCACGTGCCGCGCATCGGCTACGACGGCTGGCGCGTCAGCGTCGGCCAGCGCGAGCGCCTGTTCGCCGCGACGCGCGACGCGTCGCTGACGTGGACGAGCGTCGCGGATCGCGCCGTCGATCGCGCGATCGCGCTGCCCGGCTGGCACGTCGAGCGGCCGATCTTCGAGCTGCCGGAGTCGATGACGGGCGCGCGCGTCGCCGAGCACGTCGCGGCGCTGAACGGGCGGCTCGCCGCGCGGACCGGCGCGGCCGACGGCAAGACCGCATTCGTCACCTGCGCGTCCGACGATCTCGCCTATCTGCTGAACAGCCGCGGCTACCATCTGCCGAATGCGTCGTCGCATCTGGGCTTCCTGTTCGTGATCGGCGAGCAGATCGTGCTGTTCCTGCCGGAAGGCTGCGATCGCTGCCCGGTCGAACTCGCGTCGTATCCGGCGCTGCACGTGATCCGGCGCGACTTCGGCGCACTCGAGCGCTTCGTTGCGCGGTTCGCGGTCGAGCACGTCTGCTACGGCTTCGACGCGGTCAACTGCGCGCTTGCCGACAGCGTGCGCCGCGTCTGGCCGCATGCGTCGCACATCGACTTCAATCCGGTCGAAGCGATGCGGGCCACGAAGACGCCGGCCGTGCTCGACCGGTTCCGCGACGCGTTCGCGCGCAGTTCGGCGGCGATCGCCGAGACGATGCGCTGGGCGAAGGCCGGCGAGCCCGGCCGGCGGCACACAGAATACGATCTGGCGCGCGCGATCAACGACGCGTACGGCGCGCGCTCGGCCGTCGCGCTGACGTTTCCGTCGATCGCGGCGAACGGCGCGAACAGCGCGCACGCGCATTACACGGCCGCGAGCGCCGACGTCGAGCTGACCGAAGGCGAACTCGTGCTGCTCGACAGCGGCGCGTACTACGAAGCGGGTTTCGCGACCGACTGCACGCGCGTCGTCCTGCGGCGCACGCGTGCGGACACGGTCGCGCAGCCGTGGCAGCGCGAGATCTACACGGTCGCGCTGAAGGCGTGCATCAAGGGGCTCGTCACGCATTACCCGAAAGACGCGACGGGCGGCGACGTCGACGCGCTCGTGCGTCAGGTGTGCCGCGATCACGGCTACGACTACGGGCACGGCACCGGACACGGCGTCGGCATCCACGTGCACGAAGGCGGCGTGCGTTTCGCGCCGGGCGCGCCCTACGGGCTCGTGCCGAACGCGGTGATTTCGGTGGAGCCCGGCATCTACGTGCCGGGCAAGGGCGGCGTGCGGATCGAGAACATCGTCATCATCCGCCCGAGCGAGCGCGAGCCGGACAAGGTGCGCTTCGAGAATCTCGTTGCGGTCGGCTACGACTGGGATCTGATCGATCTGGCGCTGCTCGACGACGACGAGCGTGCGTATCTGCGCGACTACGAGCGGATGTGCGTGGAGCGCGGCACGCAGGTGACGGCGTGTCCGCTGCTGTAGGTTTGTCAGGGTGCGGCTCGGCGCAGCCGCCGCGCGCGACGCGGCGCTCGCCGGCCGTCTCGGCGCATCAGCGCATCAGCGCCGACACGCGTCCGTCCGGCCCGTACACGCCGGCCGGCGCGGGGGCCGAGCGCAGCACGGCGAGCGCGCGCTCGTTGTAGTCCATCCGGATCCGGATCAGCATTCCGTTGTTCGCGTTCGCGCGGCGCGCGCGTTCGGCGGCCTGCTGCAACAGCGTCCAGCAGCCCGCGAGGCGCGTGTCGCGCTCCGCGGCGAGATCCATGCCCTTCTTGCCGGCCGGAAAGCCGAGCGCCGCGAGCTGCGTGTCGCGCGTGCGCTCGAGCTGCGCGAGCCGGTCGAGCAGCGCGGTCTTCTTCTCGACGATGTCGGGCAGCATCGCGAGCGGCTCGGCCGTCGTCAGCGCCTTTTCCTCATACGCGAGCAGCGACGCGAACGCTTCGACCGTCGCGTGCTCGTCGTTGACCGTGGCCAGCAGTTCTTCTCTCATCGCGTGATGCTCGTCGCGCCGGGCGCCGGCAAACCGGGAACCGGCTCAGTTGCCGCGCGGCCGCTGCTGCTGCAGCAGTTCGCGCGCGGTGTTCAGCACGCCGTCGGCGATCTTGTTCGCGTCGATCGTCAGCGTGCCGTCCTTCAATGCGTCCTTGATCGACTGGACGAGGCCCATGTCGATGTCCGCGCCGCCGGAGGCCGACTGCGCGCGCAACTGGCCCGACAGACCGGACAGGTTCACGGTCGCGTCGCCGCCGGCGGACCCGGCGTCGGACGCCTGCGGCGCCGTCGACGCGGCCGCGCCGGATTGCGGGCGAGCGGCGCCGTTGCCGGTGCTGGCCGGCGCGACGGGGCTCGGGTTCGGAGTGGTATCGATTTTCACGATGGCGTTCCTGTACGGTTTGACCCAGATAACGGCAGGTGCGGCCCGAACTTTAGCATCGCGCGCTCGAAATTCTCCGAATAAACAATCCTTTGCATTCTTATAGCGGGATCTCCACCGTCCCCGCGTCCTTCACGATCGCGGTGACGATCTGGCCCGCCGCCATCCGGACCCTGACCGACTGGCCGGGCGCCGCATTCGCGAGCGCGCTGCCTTCGGCCGAAATCGTGAAGCCGGGCCCGGCCGCGACGACGCGCACCGTCTGCCCGGCCGATACCGACGCCGCGCTCTTCAGCATGTCCTGCCGCAGCGGCAGCCCGGCCGCGATCCGCGCGAGCGCGGTCGCGCCGATCGCTTGCGCGGGATCGGTGATCACCGCGAGCGGCAGCACCGTCAGATCGCCGTCGCGCGCGACGAGATCGGCCGCGCTCAGCGGCTCGCCGGGCGCGATCTGCCGCGCGGCGACGTAGTAGGTCGCGTGCACGGTGACTTTCGCCTGCAGATAGACGGTCCACGGCCGCTCGCCCGCGCAGCGCACGCCGACCGTCGTGCGGCCCCAGAGCCGTGCGCCGGTCGGCAGGAACGGCTCGAGCGTCGTGCAGGCGGCGAGCCCGCGCGGGAACGCCGGTGCGACGGTCGCGCTCGTCTTGCCGGGCAGCCCGGCGATCTGCTGCTGCAGGAACGCGAGCGCCGCGCGCCGGATCGTGTCGGGGTCCTGCTGGGCGGGGGCGCCGGCCGATTGCGTCGGCGGCGGCGAAGCGGGTGCGGCTGTCGCGGCCGCGGTGACGGCGGCAGGGCGTGTTGCCGATACGGCGGGTACGGCGCGCGTCGCGAGCGCCGCGCGCGGCGGCGTTTTCACGATGTTCGGCGCCGCGTCCGACGCGCCTGCAACGACCGTCACGATACCGCCCGGATCGGCCGCGCGCGGCGCGGCTGCTGCCGGTGCGACGACGGCTGCATTGCCGCGCGTGCCCGGCGCCGCATCGGCCGGCGCGTTCGCCACGAAATTCACGGGGCCGGCGGGCGTCACATTGCCCGCATCGCGCATCGGCGCGGCACCGTTCGCACCGAGCCGTCCGCCGCTCGCGGCATTCGCGCTCGCGAGTGCGTGCTCGGCCGTGTCGCCGCGTCCGGGAATCACGATCATCCCGTCGTCCGCGTGCGCGACCGCCGCGACGACCGACAGCACGGCGGCGAGCCCGAGCGCGCGCGCACGCCGGCGCTGCATCGGCCGTTCGTCCGTTCCGCGAAGTGCGCCGCCCTTCATCGCCGTGTCCTCGATCCGTTGATCCGCTTCGCATTCTAGGGAGCGCACCCGGCGCGCAAACGATGAATAGAGGGGGGCTTTGCCGCGTTATTCGCACGATTGCCGGTTGCACGCGCCGCCTACCATCGCTGTCATGGAAAAAAGCCTTCCGGGCCCGCGCGGCGCGGCAGGCGTGCAGCGCTTCATCCGGAGGACGCACAGATGCTGGACAAACTCGATGCCGAATTCGCGTTCGGGCGACAGGCGCTCGACGTCCGCGCCTATCGGCAGGAACTGCTGTCGTCGAACATCGCGAACGCGGATACGCCGGGCTATCGGGCACGCGACGTCGATTTCGCGTCGACGCTCGCACGCTCGCTGAAGCAGGCGAACGGCGGACTCGCGCCGAGCAACGCCGCGCAGCTGCCGCTCGCGCAGCCGGCCGGCGTGACGAGCGGGATGACGATGGCCTCGACCGCGCCCGGCCACATGGCCGGCGCCGTGAAGCTGATTCCGACCGGCGGCCCGTCCGACGACTACGGCCGCGCGCAATACCGGATGCCGCTGCAGCCGTCGCTCGACGGCAACACGGTCGATCTCGACGTCGAGCGCGTGCAGTTCGCGAACAACGCGCTGCACTACGAGACCGGGATGACCGTGATGACGCAGCAGATCAAGGCGATGATCGCCGCGATCACGACGAACTCGTGAGCGCGCGCGCCGTTTCCGAACCCGAGCACAAGGAGCCTTCATGCCCTCGTTGATGAACATCTTCGGCGTTGCCGGCTCGGCGCTGTCCGCGCAGTCGCAGCGCCTGAACGTCACCGCATCGAACCTCGCGAACGCCGACAGCGCGACCGGCCCCGACGGCAAGCCGTACAAGGCCAAGCAGGTCGTGTTCGCGACCGATCCGATCGGCGGCGCGCGCACCGCGTCGGGCCAGGGCGTCGGCGGCGTGCGCGTGACGAAGGTGATCGACGATCCGTCGCCGATGAAGTCGACCTACGACCCCGCGAACCCGGCCGCCGACGCGAACGGCTACGTGCAGATGCCGAACGTCGATCCGGTGCAGGAAATGGTGAACATGATCTCGGCGTCGCGCTCGTATCAGGCCAACGTCGAGACGCTGAACACCGCGAAGCAACTGATGCTGAAGACGCTGACGATCGGCTCGTGAGCCGCGCGGCGCCCGATTCGACCGACCCGACAGTTTCGACACAAGGCCACCGAGCATGACCTCCTCCTCCACGACGATCGGCAGCAACGGCGCGAACGTATCGACGCTGCCGACCGACACGATGAACACGAACAACGTGTCGACGACCGGCACGTCGGCGAGCGACCTGCAGGCGACGTTCCTGAAGCTGCTCGTCACGCAGTTGCAGAACCAGGATCCGACGAGCCCGGTCGACAGCTCGCAGATGACGTCGCAGCTCGCGCAGATCAACACGGTAAGCGGCATCGCGCAGCTGAATACGTCGCTGACGTCGCTGTCGACGCAGCTCGCGGCCGGTCAGCAGACGCAGGCCGCGCTGCTGATCGGCTCGAACGTGCTCGCGCCGGGCGATACGGTCGCGGTGAAGAGCGGCGCCGCGTCGCCGTTCGGCGTGTCGCTGACATCCGACGTGTCGAACCTGACGATCACCGTGAAGAACTCGGCGGGCGCAGTCGTGAACACGATCAACGCGGGCAGCCAGTCGGCCGGCACCGTGCCGTTCAACTGGACGCCGACCGACGCAGCCGGCAACGCGCTGCCGGACGGCCAGTACACGATCAGCGCGCAGTACACGGGCACCGACGGCAAGAGCTACGCGCCGACCGTGCTGACCGCCGCGCAGGTGCAGAGCGTCATCAAGCAGTCGGACGGCACGCCGGGGCTCGTGCTGTCGAACGGTTCGACGGTGGGCCTCACGCAGGTCGCGTCGATCTTCCCGAACACGGGCTCGTCGTCGTCCGGCAGCGCGTCCACCAACTGATCCAGCTTCCTCGAAACGGAGACCGAAATGGGTTATCAACAGGGTCTGAGCGGCCTCGCCGGCGCATCGAACGCGCTGGACGTGATCGGCAACAACATCGCGAACGCGAATACGGTCGGCTTCAAGTCGAGCACCGCGCAGTTTTCCGACATGTACGCGAATTCGATCGCGACGTCGGTGAACACGCAGATCGGGATCGGCACGGCGCTCGCGTCGGTGCAGCAGCAGTTCGGGCAGGGGACGATCAACACGACGAACTCGTCGCTCGACGTCGCGATCAACGGCAACGGCTTCTTCCAGATGTCGAACAACGGCACGATCACGTACACGCGTGACGGCACGTTCCAGCGCGACAAGAACGGCTACATCGTCAACTCGCAGGGCCTGAACCTGATGGGTTACGCGGCCGACAAGAACGGCGTGATCAATACCGCGCAGACCGTGCCGCTGCAGGCGCCGACGACGAACATCGCGCCGACCGCGACGACCAAGATCACCGGCCAGTTCAACCTGAACTCGCAGGACACGGTGCCGACCAAGACGCCGTTCGACGCGAACGACACGACGACCTACAACTATTCGACGTCGATCCAGGTATACGACTCGCTCGGCGGCTCGCAGGCCGTCAACATGTATTTCGTGAAAACCGCGGCCGGCACGTGGGAAGCGTACGCGGGCGTGCAGGGCGGCACGACGAACGACCTCGGCACGATCCAGTTCGATTCGTCGGGCGCGATCTCGGGCACGACGACGGGCTCGCCCGCCACGCCGACCGCGGCGCTCGGCCAGTTCCAGTTCACGGTGCCGAACACCGACGGCTCCGCGACGCCGCAGACGCTGACGCTCGACCTGACCGGCACCACGCAGTATGGCGGCAAGGACGGCGTGAACAACCTCGCGCAGGACGGCTACGCGAGCGGCACGCTGACGACGTTCACGATCGGCACCGACGGCAAGCTCACCGGCAACTACTCGAACGGGCAGACCGCCGTGCTCGGCCAGATCGCGCTCGCGAACTTCAACAACCCGAACGGGCTCGTCAACATCGGCGGCAACCAGTACGCCGAGACGGCCGCATCGGGCGTCCCGCAGATCTCGGTGCCGGGCAGCACGAACCACGGCACGCTGCAGGGCAGCGCGCTCGAGAACTCGAACGTCGACCTCACGTCGCAGCTCGTGAACCTGATCACCGCGCAGCGCAACTACCAGGCGAACGCGCAGACGATCAAGACGCAGCAGACCGTCGACCAGACGCTGATCAATCTGTAACGCGCGGATAACGGGCAGCCATGGACCGACTGATCTATACGGCGATGACGGGCGCGTCGCAGTCGCTCGACCAGCAGGCGATCGTCGCGAACAACCTCGCGAACGCGTCGACGACGGGCTTTCGCGCGCAGCTCGCGACCTACCGCGCGGTGCCGATGAATTTCGGCGACGGCAGCGCGATCGATCCGAATACGACGCGTACCTACGTGCTCGCCTCGACGCCGGGCGCCGACTTTGCGCCGGGCCCGATCACGCGCACCGGCAACCCGCTCGACGTCGCGGTGCAGGGCCCCGGCTGGCTGTCGGTGCAGCTGCCGGACGGCAGCGAGGCGTACACGCGCGCGGGCAACCTGCACGTCGACCAGAACGGCCAGCTCGTGAACGCGAGCAACCTGCCGGTGGTCGGCAACGGCGGCCCGATCTCGGTGCCGCCGAATGCGGAAGTGACGATCGGCAAGGACGGCACGGTGTCCGCGCTGATGCCGGGCGATCCGCCGACGGCTGTCGCGATCGTCGATCAGATGAAGCTCGTCAATCCCGATCCGGCCACGCTCGTGCGCGGCAACGACGGCCTGTTCCGCACCACCGACGGCAATCCGGCCGACGCCGATCCGAACGTCGCGGTCGTGCCGAATTCGCTCGAAGGCAGCAACGTGAATCCGGTCACCGCGATGGTCGCGATGATCGACAACGCGCGCGCATTCCAGCTTCAGTCGAAGCTGATCCAGACGGCCGACCAGAACGAGCAGTCGGCGAACCAGTTGCTCAACTTCAGCTGAGCGACCCGCGCCAGCCCACCGCAGGAGAACCTGATAAGTGAATCGTTCGCTTTATATCGCCGCTACCGGCATGAACGCGCAGCAGGCGCAGATGGACGTGATCTCGAACAACCTCGCGAACGTCAGCACCAACGGCTTCAAGGGCTCGCGCGCGGTGTTCGAGGATCTGCTGTACCAGACGATCCGCCAGCCGGGCGCGAACTCGACGCAGCAGACCGAGCTGCCGTCCGGGCTGCAGCTCGGCACCGGCGTGCAGCAGGTCGCGACCGAGCGGCTCTACACGCAGGGCAGCCTCACGCAGACCGGCAACTCGAAGGACGTCGCGATCAACGGCGCGGGCTTCTTCCAGGTGCTGATGCCGGACGGCACGAACGCGTACACGCGCGACGGCTCGTTCCAGACCAACGCGCAGGGCCAGCTCGTCACGTCGAGCGGCTATCAGATCCTGCCGGCGATCACGGTGCCGCAGAACGCGACGTCGCTGACGATCGGCAAGGACGGCGTCGTGTCGGTCACGCAGCCGGGCTCGAGCAACGCGGTGCAGATCGGCTCGCTGCAGATCGCGACCTTCATCAACCCGGCCGGCCTCGAGGCGAAGGGCGAGAACCTGTTCGCGGAGACGACGTCGTCGGGCGCGCCGAACGTGTCGCAGCCGGGACTGAACGGCGCGGGCACGCTCAATCAGGGCTACGTCGAGGCGTCGAACGTGAACGTCGTGCAGGAACTCGTGAACATGATCCAGACGCAGCGCGCGTACGAGATCAACAGCAAGGCCGTGACGACGTCCGACCAGATGCTGCAGACCGTCACGCAGATGAAGAGCTAACCGGACCGAGTCGTTGCCATGAAGCAGGTTCGCCTTCTCCCGCCCGCCGCCGTCCGCGCCGCCTGCGCGCTCGCGGCGGCGGCGCTCGCCGGTTGCGCGCAGATTCCGCGCGAGCCGATCGTCCAGCAGCCGATGACCGCGCAGCCGCCGCTGCCGGTATCGATGCAGGCGCCGGGTTCGATCTTCAATCCCGGCTACGCGGGCCGGCCGCTGTTCGAGGATCAGCGGCCGCGCAACATCGGCGACATCCTGACGATCGTGATCGCGGAAAACATCAACGCGACGAAATCGTCGGGCGCGAACACGAACCGGCAAGGCAATACCGACTTCAACGTGCCGACCGCCGGCTTTCTCGGCGGGCTGTTCAGCAAGGCGAACCTGTCGGCGGCCGGCACGAACAAGTTCGCGGCCACCGGCGGCGCGAGCGCGGCGAACACGTTCAACGGCACGATCACGGTGACCGTCACGAACGTGCTGCCGAACGGCAACCTCGTCGTCAGCGGCGAGAAGCAGATGCTGATCAACCAGGGCAACGAATTCGTGCGCTTCTCGGGCGTCGTCAATCCGAACACGATCTCGGGCTCGAACTCGGTGTACTCGACGCAGGTCGCCGACGCGCGGATCGAATACTCGGCGAAGGGCTACATCAACGAGGCCGAGACGATGGGCTGGCTGCAGCGCTTCTTCCTGAACATCGCGCCGTGGTGAAGACGATGCACGACACCGTATTTCACCGCCTCTCGTCGCGCGTGTCGGCCGCGGCCGCCGGCCTGCTGATCGCCGTCGCATGCGCGCTCGGCGCGCCCGCCGCGCACGCGGAGCGGCTGAAGGACCTCGCGCAGATCCAGGGCGTGCGCGACAACCCGCTGATCGGCTACGGGCTCGTCGTCGGCCTCGACGGCACCGGCGACCAGACGATGCAGACGCCGTTCACGACGCAGACGCTCGCGAACATGCTCGCGAACCTCGGCATCTCGATCAACAACGGTTCGGCGAACGGCGGCACGTCGTCGCTGAACAACATGCAGCTGAAGAACGTCGCGGCCGTGATGGTGACCGCGACGCTGCCGCCGTTCGCGCGGCCGGGCGAGGCGCTCGACGTGACCGTGTCGTCGCTCGGCAACGCGAAGAGCCTGCGCGGCGGCACGCTGCTGCTCACGCCGCTGAAGGGCGCGGACGGGCAGGTGTACGCGCTCGCGCAGGGCAACATGGCGGTCGGCGGCGCCGGCGCGAGCGCGAACGGCAGCCGTGTGCAGGTGAACCAGCTCGCGGCCGGGCGCATCGTCGGCGGCGCGATCGTCGAGCGCTCGGTGCCGAACGCGCTCGCGCAGATGAACGGGATGCTGCAGCTGCAGCTCAACGACATGGACTACGGCACCGCGCAGCGCATCGTCGCGGCCGTCAATTCGAGCTTCGGTCCGGGCGTCGCGACCGCGCTCGACGGGCGGACGATCCAGCTCGCCGCGCCGGCCGATCCCGCGCAGCAGGTCGCGTTCATGGCGCGGCTGCAGAACCTCGACGTGAGCCCCGACAAGGCGGCCGCGAAGGTGATCCTGAACGCGCGCACGGGCTCGATCGTGATGAACCAGATGGTCACGCTGCAAAGCTGCGCGGTCGCGCACGGCAACCTGTCGGTGGTCGTCAACACGCAGCCGGTCGTGTCGCAGCCGGGGCCGTTCTCGAACGGGCAGACGGTCGTCGCGCAGCAGTCGCAGATCCAGCTCAAGCAGGACAACGGCGCGCTGAAGATGGTGACGGCCGGCGCGAATCTCGCGGACGTCGTGAAGGCGCTGAACACGCTCGGCGCGACGCCGGCCGACCTGATGTCGATCCTGCAGGCGATGAAGGCGGCCGGTGCGCTGCGCGCGGATCTGGAGATCATCTAAATGGCGAATTTCCCCGGTGCCACCGACCTCACGCAGCGCTTCGCACTCGACGTGCAGGGCTTCGACGCGCTGCGCGCGCAGGCGAAGCAGTCGCCGCAGGGCGGCGCGAAGGCGGTCGCAGGCCAGTTCGACGCGATGTTCACGCAGATGATGCTGAAGAGCATGCGCGATGCGACGCCCGAAGGCGGGCTGTTCGACTCGCATACGTCGAAGATGTACACGTCGATGCTCGACCAGCAGCTCGCGCAGCAGATGTCGTCGCGCGGCATCGGCGTCGCCGACGCGCTGATGAAGCAGCTGATGCGCAACGCCGGGCAGGGCGCGGGCGCCGGCGCGGCGGCCGATCTCGGCGGCGGCTTCGGCGCGGCCGGCAACGAAGGCAGCCTCGCCGCGATGAGCGCGATGGCGAACGCCTATGCGAACGCGGCCGCGAACAACGGCGGCCTGTCGCGCGCGCGCGGCTATTCGGCCGGCAGCGCGCTGACGCCGCCGGTGAAGGGCGCGACCGGTGCGCCGGACGCGGACGCGTTCGTCGACCGGCTCGCCGGCCCCGCACAGGCGGCGAGCGCGGCGACCGGCATTCCGGCGCGCTTCATCGTCGGCCAGGCGGCGCTCGAATCGGGCTGGGGCAAGCGCGAGATCCGCGCGGCCGACGGCTCGACCAGCTACAACGTATTCGGCATCAAGGCGACACGCGGCTGGACCGGCCGCACGGTATCGGCGCTGACGACCGAATACGTGAACGGCACGCCGCGGCGCGTCGTCGCGAAGTTCCGCGCGTACGATTCGTACGAGCATGCGATGACCGACTACGCGAACCTGCTGAAGAACAATCCGCGCTATGCGGGCGTGCTGAGCGCGAGCCGCAGCGTCGAGGGTTTTGCGCAGGGGATGCAGAAGGCCGGCTATGCGACGGACCCGAACTACGCGAAAAAGCTGATCTCGATCATGCAGCAGATCGGCTGACGAATCGCTGACGCTTTGGCCCCCGACGGACCGCGCCCGGCACCCCGCCGCGCGCGGTTTCAACGTTTGCGCAAAAAAATTCGGCAAATCGATCTAAACTTTCGGTCAGCACTGCCGCTAAGTGTGAGAGACCTGCGTCCGGGCCCCGTATTCTGGCCCGGTTTTATCGCGCACCGGTTATGCGTGCGCCCATGACAAGAAAGACCGGCTAGCCATGAATATCGAAACGTCGACGGACCCGAGCCTGGACTCGGGCCACTCCGGCCCCGACTACGCCCGCCGCAATCCGCTGGAAATCGGCGTCCAGTTGCGCAATCTCGTGAACCGCGGCGATTTCCTGACCGTCGAGTATCCGGGCGGCCAGCTCGTCACGCGCCTGCTGGAAGTCGATGTCGGCGCACGCACGTTCACGTTCGACTGGGGCGCACTGTCCGAACAGAACGCGAGCATTCTCGGCGCGGCGCACTGCGCGTTCTCGGCCGCGCCCGAAGGCGTGCGCGTCGAATTCACGACCGGCACGCCGCGCGAGACGCGCTACGAGGGGCTGCCGGCGTTCGTCGCCGATTTCCCCGACGTGCTCGTCTGCATCCAGCGCCGCGAGTATTTCCGCGTCGACGCGCCGGTCGTCGATCCGTTCCTGTGCCGCGGCGCGCTGCCGGACGGCGAGCGCTTCCAGTTCGAGGTGCACAACCTGTCGCTCGGCGGCGTCGGGCTGCGCACGGCCGACGAACGCGTCGAGGCGCTCGCGCTCGGCACGGTGCTGCCGGACGTCGAGCTCGAGCTGACCGGGCACGGCAAGCTGTCGCTCGACCTGCAGCTCGTGTCGCAGCGCGCGACGCAGCTGCCGAACGGCGCGCGCCGCTATCAGCTCGGCTTTCGCTTCCTGTCGCTGCCGGGCAGCGCCGAAAACACGCTGCAGCGGCTGATCACGCAGCTCGAGATGAAGCGCCGCTCGCTCGCTCGCGCGTGACGCGCCGCGCCGCGACGGCGCGCGGCAGGCTCGCCGGCGTCGCTTCGGGCAGCGCCGGCGCCCGATGCGCGACATGCGCGTCGGGCGGCCATTTTTCCCTCAATTTTTTCGATCCGCGGCCGTTATACCGGGAGTCACGCAACCCGGCGGCCGCAGCGCGGCCGGCTCATCAGGATCGCGCATGTCCAACACACTCATGAACCTCGGCGTCAGCGGCCTCAACGCCGCGCTCTGGGGCCTCACGACGACCGGTCAGAACATCAGCAACGCCGCGACGCCCGGCTATTCGGTGGAGCGGCCCGTCTACGCGGAAGCGAGCGGCCAGTACACGAGCAGCGGTTACCTGCCGCAGGGCGTGAACACCGTCACCGTGCAGCGGCAGTACAGCCAGTACCTGAGCGACCAGCTGAACACCGCGCAGACGCAAAGCGGCGCGCTGTCGACCTGGTATTCGCTCGTCGCGCAGCTGAACAACTACATCGGCAGCCCGACGGCCGGCATTTCGACCGCGATCACGAACTACTTCACGGGGCTGCAGAACGTCGCGAACAACGCGGCCGACCCGACGGTGCGGCAGACGGCGATAAGCAACGCGCAGACGCTCGCGGACCAGATCACGGCCGCCGGCCAGCAATACGACGCGCTGCGCCAGAGCGTGAACACGCAGCTCACGAGCACCGTATCGCAGATCAATACCTACACCGCGCAGATCGCGCAGCTGAACCAGCAGATCGCCGCCGCGAGCAGCCAGGGGCAGCCGCCGAACCAGCTGATGGACCAGCGCGACCTCGCGGTGTCGAACCTGTCGAGCCTCGCGGGCGTGCAGGTCGTGCGCAACAGCGACGGCTACAGCGTATTCCTCGCGGGCGGCCAGCCGCTCGTCGTCGCGGACAAGAGCTATCAGCTCGCGACCGTCACGTCGCCGTCCGACCCGAGCGAGCTGACCGTCGTGTCGCAGGGCATCGCCGGCGCAAATCCGCCGGGCCCGAACCAGTACCTGCCCGACACGTCGCTGTCCGGCGGCACGCTCGGCGGCCTGCTCGCGTTCCGCAGCCAGACGCTCGATCCGGCGCAGGCGAAGCTCGGCGCGATCGCCGCCAGCTTCGCCGCGCAGGTCAACGCGCAGAACGCGCTCGGCATCGATCTGTCGGGCAACGTCGGCAGCAACCTGTTCGCGGTCGGCGCGCCGACCGTCTATACCGACACGCGCAACCAGGGCGACGCGACGCTGTCGGTGTCGTTTTCGAACGCGTCGCAGCCGACCACCGGCGACTACACGCTGTCGTTCGACGGCACGCAGTACACGCTGACCGACCGCGCGACGGGTTCGGTGGTCGGCACGTCGAACACGATGCCCGGCTCGATCGGCGGGCTCGACTTCTCGGTGTCGTCGGGCACGATGCAGGCCGGCGACCAGTTCACCGTGCTGCCGACGCGCGGCGCGCTCGACGGCTTCCAGCTCGCGACCTCGAACGGTTCCGCGATCGCGGCCGCGTCGCCGGTCGTCACGTCGGCCGCGTCGACCAACGCGGGCACCGCGACCATCACGCAGGGGCCGGTGAGCGCCGGCTATCAGGTGCCGGCCACGACGCTGACCTACGACGCGGCGACGAAGTCGCTGTCGGGCTTCCCGGCCGGCACGACGGTGACGATCGCCGGCACGCCGCCGCAGACCGTGACGATCACGAGCTCGACGACGCCCGTGCCGTACGACCCGGCCGCCGGCGCGACGCTGACGATGTCGGGCACCGCACCGGGCGCGCTGAGCGGCGTGACGGTGTCGCTGTCCGGCGCGCCGGCCGACGGCGATACGTTCCGGATCGGCCCGTACGCGGGCGGCACGAACGACGGCACCAACGCGCTCGCGCTCTCGAAGCTCGTCACCGCGAAGTCGTTCGGCAACGGCACGGTCACGCTGACCGGTGCGTACGCCAGCTACGTGAACGACATCGGCAACGCGGCGAGCCAGCTCAAGTCGTCGAGCGCCGCGCAGACGGCGCTCGTCGGCCAGATCACGTCCGCGCAGCAGTCGGTGTCGGGCGTGAACCAGAACGAGGAAGCGGCGAACCTGATGCAGTACCAGCAGCTCTACCAGGCGAACGCGAAGGTGATCCAGACGGCGGCGACGCTGTTCCAGACCGTGCTCGGCCTGTTCAACTGATTCCGGGGATCGAAGCGATGCGGATTTCCACAGCCCAGTTCTACCAGCTGAACGTCGCGCAGATGAGCGACCAGCAGGCGCAGCTCGCGCAGCTGTATCAGCAGATTTCGAGCGGCGTGAGCCTGTCGACGGCCGCCGACAACCCGCTCGGCGCGGCGCAGGCCGTGCAGCTGTCGATGACGTCGGCGACGCTGTCGCAGTACGCGACGAACCAGAACGTCGCGCTGTCGTCGCTGCAGAAGGAGGATCAGGCGCTCACGAGCGTGAACAACCTGCTCAACAGCATCCATTCGATCGTGATCCGGGCCGGCGACGGCGCGCTGTCCGACAGCGACCGGTCGGCGCTCGCGACGCAGCTGCAGGGCTATCGCGACCAGCTGCTGACGCTCGCGAACTCGACCGACGGCGCCGGCAACTACCTGTTCGCGGGCTACCAGTCGACGACGGCGCCGTTCGCGAACGGCACGGGCGGCGGCGTGGTCTACAGCGGCGACCGCGGCGCGCGCCAGGTGCAGATCGCCGACACGCGCACGATCGCGCAGGGCGACGACGGCGCGAGCGTGTTCCTGTCGGTGCCGATGCTCGGCAGCCAGCCGGTGCCGGCCGCCGGCGCGGCGAACCAGGGCACGGCGACGATCGGCGCGGTGACGATCACCGATCCGTCGGCCGCGACGAACGCGCACACGTTCACGATCACGTTCGGCGGCACGTCGGCCGCGCCGACCTACACGGTGACCGACGAGACGGTCGCGCCGCCGACGACCACGGCGCCGCAACCGTATGCCGCCGGCACGGCGATCGCGCTCGGCAACGGCCTGTCGGTGCCGGTGTCGGGCACGCCGTCGCCGAACGACACGTTCTCGGTCACGCCGGCGCCGCAGGCTGGCACCGACGTGTTCGCGACGCTCGACACGATGATCGCGGCGCTGAAGGTGCCGATCGGCAGCGACACGGTCGCGGCCGCGAAGCTCGCGAACGCGATGACGACCGGCACGACGAAGCTCGACAACACGATGACGAACATCCTCACCGTGCAGGCGTCGGTCGGCGGCCGCGAGCAGGAAATCCAGGCGATGCAGGCCGTGAACCAGACGAATACGCTGCAGGTGACCAGCAACCTCGCCGATCTGACGAGCACCAACATGGTGTCGACGATCAGCCAGTTCCTGCAGATGCAGAACGCGCTGACGGGCGCGCAGAAGGCGTACGCGCAGCTGCAGAACCTGTCGCTGTTCCAGTACATCAACCCGTGACGCAACGCGTGCGTCGCCCGATGTGAGCGCCCGCTCACGTCGCGCGACGCGGCAGCGGGCCGCGGGCGCGAGCGGCGTGCGCATAAAAAAGCCGCCCGGCGCAACGCGCGGGCGGCGAGAGGGAGCCACTCACAACCCGCTGCGCCCTGGTATCGCAGCGGTCCGCGTACTGTAGGGCAGCACGCCGCGCGCTGGAAGCGGACAGGTTCGAAATTGCGCAGCCGTCGGTTCGTACTGCCGCGCGCCGTCGAGCGCGCGGGCCGCGCTTGCCAGCCCCATTTCCGCTCCGTAAACTCGCGCGAGTTTCCAGACCGGCGCACCGTCGCAGCCGGCGACCGACAGGAGCCCTTTTTCCCATGTCCGATTCCTACTTCCCGCGCTGGCGGGTGCAGTCGACCGGCGCGTCCGCGCGCGTGGTCGGCCCCGACGAGCGCCTGCCGTGGCCGCAGATGGTCGCGATGGGCGTGCAGCACGTCGTCGCGATGTTCGGCTCGACCGTGCTCGCGCCGCTGCTGATGGGCTTCGATCCGAACCTCTGCATCTTCATGTCGGGCATCGGCACGCTGCTGTTCTTCGTGCTGGTCGGCGGCCGCGTGCCGAGCTATCTCGGCTCGAGCTTCGCGTTCATCGGCCTCGTGATCGCGGTGACGGGCTACGGCGGCAGCGGCCCGAACCCGAACATCCCCGTCGCGCTCGGCGGGATCGTCGCGTGCGGCGTCGTCTACGTCGCGCTCGGCGCGCTCGTGTCGGCGATCGGCACGCGCTGGATCGAAACGCTGATGCCGCCTGTCGTGACGGGCGCGGTGGTCGCGGTGATCGGGCTGAACCTCGCGCCGATCGCGGTCAAGGGCGTGTCGGCGTCGAACTTCGATTCGACGATGGCGCTCGTCACCGTGCTCTGCGTCGGCGGCGTCGCGGTGTTCGCGCGCGGCATGATGCAGCGGCTGCTGATCCTGGTCGGCCTCGTGATCGCGTACGTGATCTATGCGATCGCGACCAACGGCATGGGGCTCGGCAAGCCGATCGACTTCTCGATCGTCTCGCACGCCGCGTGGTTCGGGATGCCGGCCTTCACCGCGCCGGTGTTCGATCCGCACGCGATGCTGATGCTCGCGCCCGTCGCGGTGATCCTCGTCGCCGAGAACCTCGGCCACATCAAGGCCGTCAGCGCGATGACGGGGCAGAACCTCGACCGCTACGTCGGCCGCGCGTTCATCGGCGACGGGCTCGCGACGATCGTGTCGGGCAGCGTCGGCGGCACCGGCGTGACGACCTATTCCGAAAACATCGGCGTGATGGCCGTCACGCGCATCTATTCCACGCTCGTGTTCGCGGTCGCCGCGGTGATCGCGATCGTGCTCGGCTTCTCGCCGAAGTTCGGCGCGGTGATCCAGACCATTCCGGGCGCCGTGCTCGGCGGCGTGTCGATCGTCGTGTTCGGGCTGATCGCCGTCACGGGCGCGCGGATCTGGGTCGTCAACAAGGTCGATTTCTCGGACAACCGCAACCTGATCGTCGCGGCCGTCACGCTCGTGCTCGGCGCCGGCGACTTCTCGCTGAAGATCGGCGGCTTCGGGCTCGGCGGCATCGGTACCGCGACGTTCGGCGCGATCATCCTGTACGCGCTGCTGCGCAAGGAAAAGGAGCCGGGCCCGGTGGTCTGAGCGGTGCGCGCGGCAGCGGGCGGTGCAAGGCCGTCCGCGCGCGGAGCGGGCCGCATGGGCGGCGCCGCGGTGTGGCGGTGTCCTGCCGCCCGCACCGCTTGTTTCGTCGAACCGCGCGGTACTACGCGCCGACGTTCGACTGCGCCTCCAGCCACGCGCAGAACTGCGCGACGAGCGGATCGTCCGCCGGCGCGCGCGGCGCGATCCACCAGTAGCTGCGCGTCGCGATGCGCGGGCCCGCGAGCGGCATCACGAGGCGGCCGCTCGCCAGTTCGTCGTCGATCAGCGGCAGCGGGCCCAGCGCGACGCCGAGCCCGTCGACGGCCGCCTGCAGCGCGAGATAGAAGTGGTCGAACGATTGCCGCTTGCGCGCCTTCATCGTCACGCCGGCCGCCGCGAACCAGTCGCGCCAGCCTTCCGGCCGCGTATCCGAATGCAGCAGCACGTGCCGCACGAGATCGTCCGCGCGCGCGATCGGCGCGCGCTTGAGCAGCGCCGGGCTGCAGACCGGAATCACGCTTTCGTCGAGGAAGTGGCCGCTCGTGCATGCCGGCCAGTGGCCGGGGCCGCGCCGGATCGCGACGTCGAAACCGTCGAGCGTGTCGAGCGGCGCATTCGACGTCGACAGCTTCAGCTCGACGTTCGGCACGTCGCGCTGGAACCGCGACAGCCTCGGCAGCAGCCATTTCATCGCGAAAGTCGGCAGTGCATTGATGCGCAGCACGCGCGCGGTGCCGGTATGGCGCAGCTGCTCGGTCGCGAGCGCGATGCTGTCGAACGCGGCGCGCACGGTGTCGAGATAGCGGCGGCCTTCGTCGGTGAGCTTCACGCGCTTGCCGTAGCGGTGAAACACGGGCTTGCCGAGCCATGCCTCGAAGCCGGCGATTTGCCGGCTGATGGCACCGTGGGTCACATGCAGCTCGTCGCCGGCAGCGCTGAAGCTTTCATGGCGGGCCGCGGCTTCAAAGGCCCGAAGCGCGGAGAAGGGCGGGAGGTCGCGACGCATGCTTGTGATTCTAGATCACAAAGGCGTGTCGATAAAATCGTTTTGCCGCCGCGCGGATCGGCGGTAACCTCGGCCTACTTTCGATGAGGAACCCCATGCCATCCGCTTCTTCGCCGCCCGTCACGCCGCCGCGACGGGTCGGCCTCGCCGAGCTGTTCACCGGCTTTCTGTCGCTTGGGCTCATGTCGTTCGGCGGCGCGCTGCCGTTCGCGCGGCGCACGATCGTCGAGGAGCGCCGCTGGCTGTCCGCCGACGAATTCACCGATCTGCTCGGCCTTTGCCAGTTCCTGCCCGGCGGCAACGTGATCAACCTGTCGGTCGCGGTCGGCATGCGCTTTCGCGGGATACCGGGCGCGTTCGCCGGCATTCTCGGGCTGATCGCGGGGCCGACGCTCGTCGTCGTCGCGCTCGGCGTGCTGTACGCGAAGACGCAGAACGATCCGCGCGTGCAGCACCTGTTTGCCGGGCTCGCGGCCGCGGCGGCCGGGCTGCTCGCCGCGATGGCCGTGAAGGTCGCGAAGCCGCTGCGGCACGCTCGCGCGGCGGCCGGCATCGCGGCGCTCGCGTTCGTCGCGATCGCCGTGCTGCGCATTCCGCTGCTGACGACGATGCTCGTGCTGACGCCCGTCAGCATCTGGCTCGCGGCGCGGCGCCGCGATACCGCCGCGGGCGCTGCCGCCCGCGCGCCCACGCCCGAGCCGCGCGACGGAGGCCGCCGATGAACGACACGCTGATCGCGATCGCAACGATCTTCAGCCAGCTGTCGCTGCTTGCGTTCGGCGGCGGCAACACGATCCTGCCGGAGATGCAGCGGCAGGTCGTCGACGTGCATCACTGGATGAGCGCGCACGAGTTCACCGCGCTGTTCGCGCTCGCGCAGGCGGCGCCCGGCCCGAACATGATGATCGTGTCGCTCGTCGGCTGGCACGTCGCCGGCTGGTCGGGGCTGCTCGTCGCGTCGCTGGCCAAGTTCGGGCCGTCGTCGATCGTCACCGTGCTCGCGCTGCACGCGTGGGAGCGCTTTCGCGACCGGCCGTGGCGCCGCTACGTGCAGCAGGGGCTGATGCCGGTCACGGCCGGGCTCGTCGCGGCGAGCGCGGTGCTGATCGCGCAGGCGTCGAACCGCACGGCGATTCAGTGGGGCATCACCGCGGTCTGCGCGGTGCTCGCATACCGCACGCGGATCCATCCGCTCTGGCTGCTCGCGGGCGGCGCGCTGATCGGACTGACCGGCTTCGGTCAGTAATCGCGCGCAGCGGTTACGGCAACGCAGGTGCGTCGCTGTTCACCGCGCCGAGCAGCCGGCCGCGCTCGCTGCCGACGTCGCTCGTCGCGGCGGGCCAGTCGATCACGTAACCGGCCTCGAGCGCATCGCGCATGATCGTCGCGTAGTCGTTCTTCGTGAGCCGGCCGCCGCGCAGCGCATCGGCGACCTCGCGCTTCAGCTTCGGCGTGAAGTTCGGATACGCGGCGGCGAGCGCCGCATACTGGCGCGCATCGATCTCGCCCGATTCGCGGTTGAAGGCCCAGACGGCCACCAGCACGATCGCGACGAACGGGATCACGGTGTAGCGCAGGAAGAATTTCGCGGGTGTCATGCGGAGCATCGATGAAGCGGGGGCACGCCGGCGTGCGGCGCGCCGGCGTGCGGCGGCACGGCCGGTATACTCGGCGCGCCGCCCGTTGCCGCGACGCGGCGGGCCCGCGCCGCACGACGCGCGTCCGAAGGCGTTCATTATATGGGCCCGCCCGATGCGCCGCGCGTGTCGCGACGGCCGGCCGGGCCCGACCTCGCACCGCGCGCGGTGCGCTACACGGAGGATCGATGGATCTCGACGGCGCCAGCCGCAATCTCACCGTCGCCGCGCTGCTGACCTTGTCCGGCGGCTATCTCGATGCGTACACCTACGTCGGCCACGGCCACGTATTCGCGAACACGATGACCGGCAACGTCGCGCTGCTCGGCATCAATCTGTCCGCCGGCGAGTGGGGCGCTGCGCTGCACCACGTGCCGCCGCTCGTCGGCTTCGTGATCGCGGTGCTGGTCGCGCACCTGCTCGGGCTCGCCGCACAGCGCGGTTGGGTGCGGCACACCGCGTTCGCGAGCCTGATCGTCGAGATCGCGTTTCTCGGCATCGCCGCGAGCGGCATCGTCGGCGCGTCGAGCGCCTGGCTGATTCCCGGCATTTCGTTCGTCGCGACGCTGCAGACGCTGTCGTTCACGCATCTCGAGGAACTGTCGTACACGTCGGTGATGACGACCGGCAACCTGCGGCGCGCAACGCAGAAGCTGTTCGTCGGGCTGATTCCGCGCTACGACGCCGGCGCGCTCCACGATTCCGCGCTGCTTGCGACGATCAGCTCCTGCTTCATGGCCGGCGCGGTGCTCGGCGGATTCGCGACGCGCATCGCGCCGGCCGTCGCGCTGTGGGGCGCGGTGCTGCTGCTCGTCGGCGCATTTGCGGAGATCGTGCGGCGCGCGCGCCGTCGCGCGGGGCGCGGCGACACCGGCGGCGGCGACGCGCAAGCGGCCTGAGCGCGCCGGTTGCGCCCGTCGCGGCCGCCGATTCTTACAGTGGCACGGGCGCGGCCGCGCGCGAAACCGTTGGCGCGCGATGCGCGGCAGGCAAGCCCGCGCGCGCCAAGCGTTGTGCCAGGGCGACAAAACCGCCCGCCGCCGCGGATTCAATTTCTTTCAGCGGTCGGCCTGGTCTTATGATTCAGCCCACATCGCGCGCGCCATGAGCGTGGCGCGATCGCCACCCGGTTGCGCACGCGGCCGGCAATGAACGGAGACACCTACAAAAGGGCAAGCTCATGAAGCAGACCACCAGACTCGCAGCACTTGCAGGGGGCGCGGCGCTGGCTTTCGCCAGCCAGTACGCGGCGGCACAAAGCTCGGTCACGCTGTGGGGCGTCGCGGACGTGAGCGTTCGCTACCTCACCAACGCGAACGCGAACAACGACGGCCTGCTGCAGATGACCAACGGCGCGATCACGAACAGCCGCTTCGGCATCTACGGTACGGAAGATCTCGGCGGCGGCCTGAAGGCGCTGTTCAATCTCGAAAGCGGCGTGAACCTGCAGAACGGCGCATTCGCCGACAGCGGCCGCCTGTTCAACCGCGCTGCGTACGTCGGCCTGCAGAGCCCGTACGGCACGGTCACGCTGGGCCGTCAGAAGACGCCGCTGTTCGATCTGCTGTCGGACACCTACGATCCTCTGACCGTCGGCAACTATCTCGAAAACGCGTGGTTGCCGGTCGCACTCGGCGGCGGCCTGTATGCGGACAACCAGATCAAGTACACGGGCAAGTTCGCAGGCCTGACCGCGAAGGCGATGTACTCGACGGGCACGAACTACGAATCGACCGGCGCCGGCGGCTTCTCCGGCCAGATTCCGGGTTCGCTCGGCAAGGGCAATGCGTGGGGCGTGTCGCTGTCGTACGTGATGGGCCCGCTCAGCATCGCGGCCGGCGCGCAGCAGAACAGCGACAACTCGGCACGCAAGCAGACGATCTACCACGCGAACGTCGTCTACGCGTTCAGCAAGGCGAAGATCTACGCGGGCTACCTGCGCTCGAAGGACGACACGGGCTTCGTCGACAGCCTGCTCGCGCAGCAGACGATTCCGACTGCCAAGGGCACCGGCCGTATCGACGACGGTCCGTTCGCGGGCGTGAGCTGGCAAGTCAGCACGCCGCTGACGCTGACGGGCGCGTTCTACTACGACCACATGCGCAACGCGATGACCGCGAACGGCACGCTCGCGAGCGGCAACCGCTATGCGATCGTCGGTATCGCCGAATATGCGCTGAGCAAGCGCACCGAAATCTACGGCACGATCGACTTCAACAAGACGAACGGCGCGGCCAACGTCGAACTGCCGGGCCGCAGCAACCAGACCGGCATCGCGATCGGTCTGCGCAATATCTTCTGACGAACGTCGGATCGCCGACGCCGGACGCGAGTCCGGCGCGCGCTCGAAGAGGCTCCTGCGGGAGCCTCTTTTTTTGCGCGCGCAACCTTCATATGCGTACGCGACTATTCGGCGAACGCTCCATTGCGCACGGCCTGCGGCGTAAGCCGTTCGTCGGTATTGCCGAACATACTTTGACAGTGCGCGCGACCGCTTTCCGCTACGCTGCCTGCATGGCTCCGGTACTTGCCGGTGCGTAACTTGTGTATCCGGCGATCACAGACACATTGCGCCGGATTTTTTCGTGTGACGATGCACGTCACGATTGCTCGAAAAGGGGTTGACGATGGGTATCCTGAACACCGTAGGCGAAATCGCCGGTGCCGTGGCGGCTGTCGAAGCGGCCGAGAAGCTCGACCCGGATGCGGGCCTGCTGACGAAGGCGGCCGCGGCCGTCGCGGGCTTCAAGGGCGCCGAAGCGCTCGAAGGTCTGCTCGAGAAGAAGGAAGACGCGACCGAACAGGCAGCGGACGACACGCAGGCGACGGACGGCAGCGACACGTCGCAGGCATGAGCATGGCGGCCGGTTCGGCCCGTTCGCGCAGCGCGCGCGAATGCGGCGGACCGGTGCCGCGCGACCGGCGCGCCGGACATGCGGTCGATCGGTGACGCATGACGACCCGGCAGTCGGATTGACCGGCGAGAGGCGACGTCTCTCGCCGTTTTTTATGCGCGCCCGCCGCGGGGGCGTTCCGCACGAATTCCCGAATCTTGCTATCGTGCCGTCATCCTGATCGAGATGAGGGCATGCGATGGACTTCGACTACGACCTGTTCGTGATCGGCGCCGGCTCGGGCGGCGTGAGGCTCGCGCGGATGTCCGCGTCGTACGGCGCGCGCGTCGGCATTGCGGAGCAAGAACAGATCGGCGGCACGTGCGTGCTGCGCGGCTGCATCCCGAAGAAGCTGCTCGTCTATGCCTCGCATTACCCGCACGACATCGAGGACGCGAAGGGCTTCGGCTGGACCTTCGGCGCCGGCACGCTCGACTGGCACGCGCTGATCGCCGCGAAGGATCGCGAGATCAACCGGCTCAGCGACATCTACGTGAACCTGCTGCGGCAATCGGGCGTCGACATGATCGCCGGGCGCGCGACGATCGTCGATGCGCATACGGTCGCCGTCGGCGAGCGGCGGATTCGCGCGCGCCATATCGCGATCGCGACCGGCTCGCGTCCGTCGCTGCCGCCGCGTCCGGGCATCGAGCACGCGATCACGTCGCGCGAGGCGCTGTCGCTCGACGCGCTGCCCGCGCGCATCGCGGTGGTCGGCGGCGGGTATATCGCCGTGGAGTTCGCGGGCATCTTCAACGGCTTCGGCAGCCGCGTCGATCTCTTCTATCGCGGCGAAACGATCCTGCGCGGCTTCGACGACGACGTGCGGCAGTTCCTGTCCGACGAGATGACGAAGCAGGGCATCGCGATTCATACGGGCGCGACGATCCAGGCGATCGAGCGCGCCGACGACGGCACGCTGAGCCTGCGTGTCGGCGACGCAAAGCATGGCCCGTACGATGCGGTGCTGTACGCGACGGGCCGCGTGCCGAACGTCGAAGGGCTCGGCCTCGAGGCGGCGGGCGTCGTGCTCGATGCGCGCGGCGCGATCGCGGTCGACGCGTATTCGGCGACGTCGGTCGATTCGATCCACGCCATCGGCGACGTGACGTCGCGGCCGCAGCTCACGCCGGTCGCGACGCGCGACGGCGCGCTGCTCGCGATGACGCTGTTCGGCGGCCGCCGTGTCGCGACCGATCACGAATGGGTGCCGTCGGCCGTGTTCAGCCAGCCGGAAGTCGCGACGGTCGGTCTCACCGAGGCGCGCGCCCGCGAGCAGTACGGTGCGGTCGACATCTATCGCACGTCGTTCAAGGCGCTGCGCCATACGCTGTCGGGGCGCGACGAGCGCACGCTGATGAAGCTCGTCGTCGCGCGCGACAGCCAGCGCGTGGTCGGCGCGCACATGGTCGGCCGCGAGGCGGGCGAGATCATCCAGGGCATCGCGATCGCGATTCGCGCGGGCGCGACGAAGGCGCAGTTCGACGAAACGATCGGCATTCATCCGACGGCGGCCGAGGAGTTCGTGACGATGCGGCAGAAGGTGGGCGAGTAGCGCGGTGGGCGTGCCGCGAGCCATGCGTGGCATGCGTTCCCGCGTGCTGCGCAAGCGGCGCTATTGCGCGCGATTCGACATGGGCGATATATCGGCGATATCGACATCGATTGATTACCAATCGCCAACCGCCGTCTAGCTTTTGACCCGTCATTCGCCGTCGCGCCAAATCGCCGTTTGCGTCCGATCGGCCGCGATCCCGTATCCCGCCGCGTTCTCCCGGAATAGGACGCAGCGCGCGTTTTTGTCAAAACCGCGTCAATTCTTTTAAAGATTGCACGTCTCGATAAAAGCATTTGCTATCATCGCGCGAAACGATATCCGGGGCCGACGATGCGCGATCAACAGCGCAATCACAATAAAGGGGTGACCGTCGCGCGCGAATCTCGACCGGTTCGCCGCATTTTCGCTAGTGGCCGCAACTCACCCGTTGTGCGCACCTTCCCTTCCTGTACCGCCGTCGCCGGCCTGGCGATGCATGCGCTCGCGCACGCATCGCGTTGTCGTTTGCAGCGCCGGTTCGCCCATGTGCCGGCGTGCCCGTTCCGGGCAAGCTTTTCATCGAAGGAGACCCAGCAGTGACTATTCAGACACGACGCACGATGCTCGTGGCAGCCGCCGCCGTCGCGGCGCTGTCGGGCTGCGCGACCGAATCCTCGCGCACGCTCGACGTGCCGGCCGTCAGCAGCGCGCAGAAGCCGTATGCGGGCAAGCCGGTCGCGATCGCGGTCGGCAAGTTCGACAACCGCTCGAGCTACATGCGCGGCATTTTCTCGGACGGCATCGACCGCCTCGGCGGCCAGGCGAAGACGATTCTCGTCACGCGGCTGCAGCAAAGCCACCGCTTCAACGTGCTCGACCGCGAGAATCTCGACGAGATCAAGCAGGAAGCCGGCTTCATGAAGAAGGCGCAGGCAGTGAAGGGCGCGAACTACGTGGTGACGGGCGACGTGACCGAGTTCGGCCGCAAGGATGTCGGCGATCACCAGCTGTTCGGCATTCTGGGCCGCGGCAAGACGCAGGTGGCCTACGCGAAGGTCAACCTGAACATCGTCGACACGACGACGTCCGAAGTCGTCGCATCGAGCCAGGGCGCCGGCGAATTCAGCTTGTCGAACCGCGAGGTAATCGGCTTCGGCGGCACCGCCGGCTACGACTCGACGCTGAACGGCAAGGTGCTCGATCTCGCGATCCAGGAGGCCGTGAACCATCTCGTCGACCAGGTCGACGCAGGCGCGCTGAAAGCGTCGCAGTAAAGCGGCGCACCGGCATCGCATCGACGATTTTTACTCAACGAAAAGAGAACGCACATGAAACGGGGTATCTGGCTTCCGGCGACGGCGGCCGCATTGCTGCTTGCAGGCTGCGCGGCGCCGAGCACGCCGCCGCTCTATCAATGGAACGGCTATCAGCCGCAGGTGTACGAATACTTCAAGGGCCAGCAGTCGCCGCAGGCGCAGATCGACGCGCTCGAAAAGGCGCTGCAGGAAATTCGCGCGAAGGGCCGCACGCCGCCGCCGGGCTTCCATGCACATCTGGGAATGCTGTACGCGAGCGTCGGCAATGAGCAACGCGCCGACCAGGAACTGCAGGCCGAAAAGCAGCTGTTTCCGGAATCGTCCGCCTACATGGATTTCCTGATGAAGAAGAAATCCGTTCCGCAGAAAACCGCCCAACAGTGACGTGCGCATCATGTTCAAGACACTTTCATTCAAGCTGCTTTCCGTGCTGTCGATCGCTGCGCTGCTGAGCGCGTGCGCGCAGCCGGTCAAACGTCCCGACTACGCGGCATTCAAGAAGAGCCAGCCGCGCTCGATTCTCGTGCTGCCGCCCGTCAACGAGACTACCGATGTCGGCGCAACGTACGGCATGCTGTCGCAGATGACGCTGCCGCTCGCGGAGTCCGGTTATTACGTGGTGCCGGTCGCCGTGATGGACGAGACGTTCAAACAAAACGGCCTGACGAACGCGGCCGAGATCCAGCAGACGTCGCCCGCCAAGCTGCGGGAGATCTTCGGCGCGGACGCCGCGCTGTACTCGAAGGTCAAGCAATATGGGTCGGTCTACCAGGTCGTCGACAGCACGACGATCGTCGCGGCGTCCGCCAAGCTCGTTGATCTGAAGACCGGCGACGTTCTTTGGCAGGGCGAAGGCCGCGCGACCGGCAAGGAAGTCGGCAACAACATGAGCGTGAACGCGTTCGGCATCGTCGGGATGCTCGTGCAGGCGGCCGTCAAGCAGGTCGCGCACTCGCTGAGCGACGAAGCGCACGACGTGGCCGCGCTGACGAGCAGCCGGCTGCTCTCGGCGGGGACGCCGAACGGGCTGCTGTACGGCCCGCGTTCGCCGAAGTACGGCACCGACTGATCGCATCGTCGCGACGCGTCGCTGATTGCACGGCTGCGCATTCGCGCAGCCGTTTTTTCTGTGCAGTGGCCTTGAGCGCCGCACGCGCCCCGAGCGCTCAATGCACGCCGAACGCGTCGAGCAGCCGGTACCAGCTCATCGCGAGCACGAGCGCCGGCGTGCGCAGCGCGGCGCCGCCGGGAAAGTCGCGATGGCGGATCCGGCCGAACAGGTCGAAGCGGCTCGCCTGCCCGTCGATCGCTTCCGCGATCAACTTGCCCGCCAGCGCGGTCGTGTTCACGCCGTGCCCCGAGAAGCCCTGCGCGAAATACAGCGTCGGCGCGATGCGGCCGAAGTGCGGCGCGCGGTTCATCGTGATGTCGACGAAGCCGCCCCATGCGTAGTCGATCTTCACGTCGGCGAGCTGGGGGAACGTCTTCAGCATGTCGCGGCGCATCGCCTCCGCGAGATTGCGCGGCGGCAGCGTCGAATAGCTGACCTTGCCGCCCCACACGATGCGCGTGTCGGGCGCCGGCCGGAAATAGTCGAGCACGAAGCGGCTGTCGCAGATCGCCGCGCGTGCCGGCATCAGCGCGGCCGCGCGCGCGTCGCCGAGCGGTTCGGTCGCGATCACGTAGGTGCCGACGGGCATGATCTTTTTCGACAGCGCGGGCGCGAGCGTGCCGACGTAGGTATTGCACGCGAGCACGACGTAGCGCGCACGCACGTGACCGCGTTCCGTCTCGACCAGATGCCCGCCCGCGATGTCGCGCACGCGCGTCGCGCAGCTGTCCTCGTGAATGCGCACGCCGGCCTCGGTCGCCGCGCGCGCGAGCCCGAGCGTGTAGTTGAGCGGATGGAGGTGGCCGCTGTCCGGGTCGTACAGGCCGCCGCGATAGCGCGTCGACTGCACGTAGTCGCCGAGATCGGCGCCGTCGACGAAGCGGAAACGGTCGTAGCCGAAGCGCGTCGCCGCTTCGTCGCGCCAGCGCTTCAGCGCATCGACGTCGCGCGCAGTATTCGCGGCGGTCAGGTAGCCCGGCACGAACGCGCAGTCGATGCGGTGCTGCACGATGCGCGACTTCACGAGCGACAGCGTTTCGAGCCCCATGTCCCAGATCCGCTTCACGTCCTCTTCGGGCATGAAGCGGCCGAACGTGTCGATGTCGCAGGCGAAGCCGCCGATCAGCTGCCCGCCGTTGCGGCCGCTTGCGGCCCAGCCGACGCGCGACGCCTCGAGCACGGTCACCGAATGGCCGCGCTCCGCGAGATTGAGCGCGGCCGACAGCCCCGTCAGCCCGGCGCCGATCACGCAGACGTCGGCGTCCGTGGCGCCGGCGAGCGGCGCGTGACGCGTGACGTCGTTGGCGGTCGCGGCGTAGTACGACGCGGTGTGCGGCTGGTTCGCGAATGTCTGCATGGTCGAAAGACGAAGAAGAAGGAAGTCAGAACAGCTCGCGCACGCGGTGATACAGCATGCCGAGTTCGAGCGCCGGTTGTCGCCACGCGTCGCCGCCCGGAAAGCGACGATGGCGCACGCGCGCGAACAGGTCGAAGGTGCGCGTGTCGCCGGCGATCGCGTCGGCGATCGCGCGGCCCGCGATGCCGGTCAGCGCGACGCCGTGCCCGCTGAAGCCCTGCACGTAGAAGAAGTTCGGATCGAGCGCGCCGAAGTCCGGCGCGCGGTTGCGCGTGACGTCGACGAAGCCGCCCCACGCGTGTGCGACGCGCACGTCCGCGAGCTGCGGGAACACGCGCACCATGCGATGCCGGATCGCATCGGCGAGCGTGTCGGGCGACGCGCCGGCCGAATTCGCGCGGCCGCCGAACAGCATCCGGTTGTCGGCCGACAGCCGGAAATAGTCGAGAAAGAAGTTGTTGTCGCACACGGCTTCGCGCCGGGCGATCAGCGCATCGGCGCGATCCTGCGCGAGCGGTTCGGTCGCGATGATGTACGACGCGATCGGCGCGATGCGCGCGGCCGTCGCGGCCGGCAGGATGCCGCCCGGCCCTGCGTTGCAGCACGACACGACGAAGCGGCAGCGCACTTCGCCGCCGGGCGTACGCACGACGGGCCGTGCCCCGCGCACGACGTCGAGCGCCGGCGTATGCGCGTGCAGGGCGACGCCTTCGCGGCGCGCGGCATCGGCGAGACCGAGGCAGTACTTCAGCGGATGCAGATGGCCGGACAGCGGATCGTGGACGCCGGCGAGATAGCGCGTCGACGCGATGCGCGTGCCGATCGCATCGGCATCGAGCCAAGCGAGCGACGGATGGCCCCAGCGCGACGTCGCCGCGTCCATCCACGCGCGCAAGGCGTCGACGCCGCGCGGCTTCGTCGCGACCGTCAGATAGCCGCGCGTGAAGTCGCAGTCGATGCCGTAGCGCGCGATCCGCTCGGCGATCAGCGCGAGGCCGTCGAACGACAGCGACCACGCGGCGCGCGCACCGTCGGCGCCGAGCTGCCGCTCGATTTCGTCGTCCTTCGCGAAGCCCGCGATCGCCTGGCCGCCGTTGCGGCCGGATGCGCCCCAGCCGGGACGGTGTGCATCGATCACCGCGACCGACAGCCCGCGCGCGCGGCAGTCGAGCGCCGTCGAGAGCCCGGCGAAACCGGCGCCGATCACGCACACGTCGACGTCGACCGTGCGGTCGAGCGGCGCATCGTCGGCCGCGCGTACGACCGACGCTTCGTAGTACGAGTCGCGCGCGAGCGCATCGGCGCGGCGGGCAAAAGACTGCTTCATGAACGGACTCCTGAATGGCGACCGGCGGCGATCGTGCGGCACCGCGCGCCGGCCGGCCGAAACGACGCGGGACGCGCGGCACCGTGCGCCCGCGCGAACGCGCGAACGCGCGAACCGCGATCAGAACGAATAGATGAACTGCGTCGCGAGCAGATCGTTCGACTTGCCGTACGAGCCGTCGTTGCGCAGGAACACCTTGTTGTTCGCCCAGTCGTGCCGGTATTCGACCTTCACGGTGATCTGCTGCGTCGGATAGAACAGCAGGTCGAGCGCGACGTCCTGACGGATCGCGCCCTTGCAGTCGAAGCCGAGTCCGCCGTTCGCCCTCGACGTCGCGAGGCAGTCCGCGTCGACGCCGAAACCGTTGTACGGATCCATCCCGTTGCCGTTCAGCGCGATGCCGCCGCCACCGCCGCCGTTCTTGCGGTTCACGAGCGCATCGTAGCGCAGCGTCACGCCCATGCGGCCGACCACCGGCGCGTTGAACTTGCGGTGCGCGAGCAGCGACAGCCCGTACCACTGCGCGAGCCCGCCGTTGTACGCCGCGTGCTGCTGCTGGCCGTAGTCGAGTTCGGCGTTGTATTGCACGTCGGCGAGCGTGTAGGTCGCATCGGCTTCCGCGAAGAAGAACGTGCCGTAGGCGCTCGGCGCGGCGCCGCCGACGCCGTACGACACGTTGCCGGTCGCCGGGTCGATCGCGCTCGGCAAGGTCTGGCGGCCGATGTTGAACGACCCGCCGATGTCGAGCGCGCTCGACCAGGTGTAGTCCGCGCGTGCGGTGAAGGTCGGCACCTTGTTGCTGGTCGTGATCGGATCGCCGAGCGCGTTGGTGCCGGTCTGCGTGACCGAGCCGTAGGTGCGGTACTGCTCGTTGCCGAGGAAGAACTTCCACGCCCAGGCGCCCTTCGTGTAGTTCATGCCCGCGCCGATGTAGCTGCCCGGATCGGAGAAGTCGTACAGCAGGTTGTGCGTGAGCGTGAGCATCTGGTTCGACTGCTGGACCTCGTAGCCGCCGAAGCTCGGAATCAGGCCGGCGACGAGTGTCGTCGTCGCGCTGATCGGCACGTTGACGACCGCCGTGTTCAGCAGGTTGTCGGTAATCGAGCCGCGCGAGTTTTGCAACAGCGTGATCCCGTTGCCGCGGTTCGGCATCAGCGTGATCTCGGCCGACGGCGCCATCGGGCCGACGCCGAACGTCTTCTTGATGTCGAGATAGAGATCGCCGAACGTGCTGTTGAAGTAGTTGTACGCGTTCTCGTGGTTCGCGAACAGGAACGACGACGTGCCGGCCGCGCGGTTGTAGATGTAGGTCGGGTCGATGTAGCCGGTCACCGACAGCCCCGCGAGCGGCCCGGTGTTCGCCGCGTCGGTCAGCGTGTCGACCTTCAGTTGCTGGCTCGCGATCTGCTGCTTCATCTCGGTCACGTCGTCGTTGGTCAGCATGGCCGGCGCCTTGCCGTAATCGGGCGAGCCCGGATCGGCGGCGACCGCGACCGGTGCGATGGCGGCCTTCGTGCCGCCCGACGCATTCGCGGCGGCGCCCGGCCGCGCGGCGAGCTGCGCCTGCATCGCCTTCATCTGCTGCTGCAGCGCGGCCACCTGTGCCTGCAGTGCCTTGATCTGCGCGGATGTCGAGTCGGCCAGCGCGATGCCCGGCAGTGCGCCGGCCACCAGCAGGCAGATCAGTTTCTTCTTCATTGCGGATTCTCCTTGTCGTGCGCGTCGTCAGTGCGTGGTCGAACGGCGCGCCGCGCAACGCGACGCGCCGGGTTGTTTTCGGTACGGATGGAAGGGCTGGCTTACGCGGCCGCGAACGCGTGCTTCAGATCGGCGATGCGTCGGCGTTCGCGCGCGATCATCATCTGGTTCACGACGATCACGCCGATCGTCACCGCGGTGATGAACAGCGTCGCGAGCGCGTTCATCTCGGGATTGAGCCCGAGCCGCACGCGCGAGAACACGACGAGCGGCAGCGTCGTCGAGCCGGGGCCCGACAGGAACGCCGACAACACCAGATCGTCGATCGACAGCGTGAACGACAGCAGCCACCCCGACAGCAGCGCCTGCGAGATCAGCGGCAGCGTGACGACGAAGAACACCTTCAACGGCGTCGCGCCGAGATCGAGCGCCGCCTCCTCGAGCGACTTGTTCATCTCCTTCACGCGCGACTGCACGATGATCGCGACGTACGACACGCAGAGCATCACGTGGCCGATCCAGATCGTCACCATCCCGCGCCCCTTCGGCCAGCCGAACATCTGCTCGAGCGCGACGAACAGCAGCAGCAGCGAGATCCCCTGAATCACTTCGGGAATCACGAGCGGCGCGTTGATCATCCCCGTGTAGAGCGTGAAGCCGCGGAAGCGCCCGAAGCGCGCGAGCACGAAGCCGGCCCAGGTGCCGATCACGACCGACGCGGTCGCGGTCAGCAGGCCGATCTTCAGCGACAGCCAGGCGGCCGTCAGCAGTTCGTCGTCCTGCCAGAGCGCCGCATACCACTTCAGCGAGAAGCCGGACCACACGGTGACCAGCTTCGACTCGTTGAACGAGTACACGACGAGGCTGATGATCGGGATGTAGAGAAACAGGAAGCCGAAGGCGAGAACGCCCGTCGACAGCGGTTTGCTCGGCTTGATCATTTCGCTTCCTCCAGTTCCTTGACCTGGTAGTACTGGAACAACGCCATCGGCACGAGCAGCAGCACCATCGCGACGGTGACCGCGGACGCCATCGGCCAGTCCATGTTGTTGAAGAACTCATCCCACATGACGCGCCCGATCATCAGCGTGTCGGCGCCGCCGAGCAGCTCCGGAATCACGTATTCGCCGACGGCCGGAATGAACACGAGCAGGCTGCCCGCGATGATGCCGTTCTTCGACAGCGGCAGCGTGATGCGCGTGAACGCGACCCACGGCTTCGCGCCGAGGTCGTACGCGGCCTCGAGCAGCGTGAGGTCCATCTTGACGAGGTGCGCGTACAGCGGCATCACCATGAACGGCAGGTACGAATAGACCATCCCGATATAGACGCCCGCATCGCTGTGATAGAGCCGCAGCGGCGTGTGGATGATGCCGAGCGCGATCAGCGCGTGGTTCAGCAGGCCGTCGTCCTTCAGGATGCCGATCCATGCGTACACGCGAATCAGGAACGACGTCCAGAACGGCAGCATCACGGCCATCATCAGCACGTTGCGCGTGCCGGGCTCCGAGCGCGCGATGTAGTACGCCATCGGATAGCCGATCAGCAGGCAGAACACCGTCGATACGGCCGCCATCTTCAGCGAGCTGAGATAGGTCGCGACGTACAGGTCGTCCTGCAACAAAAACGCGTAGTGCGACAGCTGCAGCGCGAAGTGCACGACGCCGTCCTTGACCTGCAGGAGCGACGTGTACGGCGGAATGCCCATCACCTGATCGGCGAAGCTGATCTTCAGCACGAGCACGAACGGCAGCGCGAAGAAGACCGCGAGCCACAGGAACGGCACGCCGATCGCGACGCTGCGCCCGGACGGCAGCAGGCGCGACAGCGTGGGGAAACGCGCGCGGCGGCGCGGCGCCGCGGCAGCCGGCACGGCGCCGGGCGACACCGGCGCGGACGAAGTGGAAGCGGAGGTTCTCATCGTCGGCTCCTCACTGCGTCAGCACGACGCCGCTCGCCGGCGACCACGAGACGAACACGTCGTCGTTCCACGACGGCGCGCCGTCGTGCATGAGATGCGAGCTCGACAGGTTCGACACGACCGTCTTGCCGCTCGGCAGCCGCACGTGATACAGCGAGTAGCTGCCCATGTAGGCGATATCGGTGACGACGCCGCGCGCCCAGTTGTGCGGCGCGTTCGGCTTCTCGCGCGACACGTGCACGCGCTCCGGGCGCACCGAGATGCCGACCGGCATCCCGAGCGGGCCCGTCACGCCGTGGCTCACGTACATGCGTGTTTCGAGATCGTCGCTCTCGACGAAGATGTGGTCGGGCTCGTCCTCGACGACGCGGCCCTCGAACAGGTTCGTCGAACCGATGAATTCGGCCGAGAAGCGGCTGTTCGGATACTCATAGACTTCGCCCGGTGTGCCGATCTGCACGATGCGGCCTTCGCTCATCACCGCGAGGCGGCTCGCCATCGTCATCGCTTCTTCCTGATCGTGCGTGACCATCACGCAGGTCACGTCGACCTTGTCGATGATGTTGACGAGTTCGAGCTGCGTCTTCTGCCGGATCTTCTTGTCGAGCGCGGACATCGGCTCGTCCAGCAGCAGCAGCTTCGGACGCTTGACGAGCGAGCGCGCGAGCGCGACGCGCTGCTGCTGGCCGCCCGACAGCTGGTGCGGCTTGCGCTTCGCGTACTTGCTCATCTGCACGAGCGCGAGCGCATCGGCGACGCGTTCGCGAATCTCGTGCTTCGGCGTGCCTTCCTGCTTCAGCCCGAACGCGACGTTCGATTCGACGCTCATGTGCGGAAACAGCGCGTACGACTGGAACATCATGTTCACCGGCCGGCGGTACGGCGGCAGCGACGCGAGATCTTCGCCGTCGACGTAGATCTTGCCGGACGTCGCGGTTTCGAGGCCGGCGAGCATGCGCAGCAGCGTCGACTTGCCGCAGCCCGAACTGCCGAGCAGCGCGAACAGCTCGTTCTTCGCGATCGTCAGGTTCACGTTGTCGACGGCGGTGCTGTCGCCGAACTTCTTCACGACGTTTTCGATGCGCACGAACGCGTCGTTGGCGGGACGGACGGCCGCGGCCGGCTGCACGTGGCGCGCAGCGGCGGAAGAGGGAATCGATTGCATGGGAGTCACCATTCGTTCTTCACGGATTGCAGGCGCGAGCGCTCCCGCACGAGGCGCGCAACGCGACTCGCGGAAAACGGCTCGGGCCGGATGGAACAGGTGCGCGCGGCGCGCGCGGGCGGACGCTGTCCGCGAATGTCAGGCGCGCGGCAGGCGGGCGGCCTGCGCGACGCCGTGCGGCATCGCGGTCAGTGGCCGGTCTTCAGCTGCGCCCACAGACGGTTTTCCAGCCGCAGGATCTCGGCCGGCATCGGCTTCATCAGCACCATCTTCTTCAGCACCTCGTCGGACGGATACACGGTCGGGTCCTGCGCGACGGCCGGCGTCACGAACTGGCGCGCGGCCTTGTTCGCGGTCGGATAGAACACGGTGTTCGTGATGGCCGCGTTGACCTTCGGATCGGACACGTAGTTGATCCACTTCAGCGCGTTCTCGGGATGCGGCGCGTCCTTCGGGATCACCATCACGTCGAACCACAGCAGCCCGCCTTCCTTCGGATTGGCGAAGCGGATGTCGTACGAGCGCTTCGCTTCGGCCGCGCGGCGATGCGCGATGCCGACGTCGCCCGACCAGCCGAGCGCGACGCAGACGTCGTTGTTCGCGAGGTCGTTGATGTAGCCCGACGAGTTGAACTGCGTGATGTACGGGCGGACTTTCTTCAGCACGTCGAACGCGGCCTGATAGTCGGCCGGATTCGTGCTGTTCGGGTTCTTGCCCATGTATTGCAGCGTGGCCGCGAATACGTCGACGGCCTGATCGAGGATCGACACGCCGCAGCTCTTCAGCTTCTCCATGTTGGCCGGATCGAACACGAGCGCCCAGCTGTCGACGGGCGCCTTGTCGCCGAGCGCCTTCTTCACCGCCTGCACGTTGTAGCCGATCCCGTCGGTGCCGTATGCCCACGGCACGCCGTACTGGTTGCCCGGATCGGCGTCCGCGATCATCTTCATCAGCACCGGATCGAGGTTCGCGAGATTGGGCAGCTTCGATTTGTCGAGCTTCTGGTACACGCCGGCCTGAATCTGCTTGGCCATGTAGTTCGACGTCGGCACGACGATGTCGTAGCCCGAGCTGCCCGCGAGCAGCTTGGCCTGCAGCGTGTCGTCGCTGTCGTAGTTGTCGTACTTCACGTGGATGCCGGTCTGCTTCTGGAAGTTCGGAATCGTGTCCGGCGCGATGTAGTCGGACCAGTTGTAGACGTTCAGCTCGTCGGCATGCGCCGATGGGCTGGCGACGGACGTGAACGCGGCTGCTGCGGCAAGGGCAGCGGCGGAGCAGGCTTGACGAAGAAAGCGAGCACGCATGGTGGAGTTCCCCTGGTTGTGGCGGCGTGCGGCGCCCGCCGCACACCTGTAGGCAAAGCCGTTACGAAAGGCCCAGCTGCTGGGCGGTCGCATCGACGGCCCGCTTCGCCTTCGACACGAGTTCATCGATTTCCTGCCGCGAGATCACGAGCGGCGGCGACAGCAGCATCCGGTCGCCGGTCGCGCGCATGATCAGGTTGCCGTTGAAGCAGAAGTCGCGGCAGATCGTGCCGACGTCGCCGCCGTTCGCGAAGCGGCGGCGTTCGGCCGGCGCCTCGGCGAGCTGCAGGCTCGCGACGAGCCCGTGGCCGTGCACTTCGCCGACGATCGGATGACGTCCGAACGTCTCGCGCATCAGTGCCTGGAAGTACGGGCCCGTGTCGCGCTTCACGCGCTCCACGATGCCCTCGTCACGCAGTAGCTTGAGGTTCGCGACCGCCACCGCCGCGGCCACGGGATGCCCCGAATACGTGAGCCCGTGATTGAATTCGCCGTTGTCGATGATCGGCCGCGCGACGCGTTCGTGAATGCCGACCGCGCCCATCGGCACGTAGCCCGACGTGAGCCCCTTGGCCATCGTGATCAAATCGGGTTCGAAGCCAAAGTGCTGATGCGCGAACCATTCGCCGGTGCGGCCGAAGCCGCCGATCACTTCGTCGGCGACGAGCAGAATGTCGTACTTGCGGCAGATCCGCTGGATTTCCGGCCAGTACGTCGACGGCGGAAAGATCACGCCGCCCGCGCCCTGGAACGGCTCGCCGATGAATGCCGCGACGTTCTCCGCGCCGAGCTCGAGAATCTTCGCTTCCAGTTGCTGCGCACGCGCGAGGCCGAACGCTTCGGGCGTCTCGCCCGGCTGCGCTTCGCCGAAGAAATACGGCTGATCGATATGGACGATGTGCTCGACCTTCGACGGCATCTGCTCGTGCATGTAGCCCATGCCACCGAGCGTGCCGCCCGCGATCGTCGAGCCGTGATAGCCGTTCTTGCGCGAGATCACGTACTTCTTCTGCGGCTTGCCCTGCACGCGCCAGTACTGATGCACGACGCGCAGCACGGTGTCGTTGCCTTCCGAGCCGCTGTTGCAATAGAAGAAGTGGTTGAAGCCGGGCGGCGTGACTTCGGCCAGCATTGCCGAGAGTTCGATCACCGGCGGATGCGTGGTCTTGAAGAACGTGTTGTAGAACGGCAGCTCCTGCAGTTGCCGATAGGCGGCGTCGGCCAGCTCCTTGCGGCCGTAGCCGACGTTCACGCACCAGAGCCCGGCCATGCCGTCGATGATCTTGTTGCCGTCGGAGTCCCACAGATAGACGCCGTCGGCCTTCACGATCACGCGGCTGCCCGCGCGGTTCAGCGCGCCCATGTCGGAGAACGGATGGATGTGGTGCGCGGCGTCGAGCGCGCGGTATTCGGCGGTCGAGCGCGCCTGCGTCGCGCGGGCCGCCGGTGCGGCGGGCTGGATCCACGCGGATTCGTTGCGATAGGTCATGTTTCCTCCGGATTGCGGTTGTGCGCGCTTACACGTGCAGCAGCAGATGACGGCGTTCCCACGAGCTGATCACGCGGAAGAACGCTTCGTATTCGGTCTCCTTCAGCGCGAAATACGCTTTCAGGAACTTGTGGCCGAGGATCTCGCCGAGCGGCTCGCATGCCGACATCAGCGTGAGCCCGTCCTCGAGATTGCGCGGCAACTGATACGGCAGCGAATAGCCGTCGCTGACGAGCGGCTCGGTCGGCTCGAGCCGCTGCGTGATGCCGAGATAGCCGGCCGCGAGCGTCGCCGCGAGCGCGAGATACGGATTGCAGTCGACGCCCGGAATCCGGTTCTCGATGCGCCGCGCGGCCGGGCTCGAATGCGGAATGCGAAAGCCGACCGTGCGGTTGTCGTAGCCCCACTGCACGTTGATCGGCGCGGCCATGAAGCGCGACAGCCGGCGATACGAGTTGATGTACGGCGCGAAGATCGGCATCAGCGCGGGCGTGTACTTCTGCAGCCCGGCGAGGAAGTTGTAGAACATCGACGTCGCGCCGCCCGTTTCCGGCGACGTGAACAGGTTCTGGCCGCTTTCCTCGTCGACGATGCTCTGGTGCACATGCATCGCCGAGCCCGGCTCGCCTTCCATCGGCTTCGCCATGAAGGTCGCGTACATGTTGTGACGCAACGCCGCTTCGCGCACCGTGCGCTTGAACAGGAACACCTGATCGGCGAGCGACAGCGCATCGCCGTGCATGAAGTTGATCTCCATCTGCGCGGCGCCGACTTCGTGGATCAGCGTGTCGATGTCGAGGTCCTGCGTCTCGCAGTATTCGTAGATGTCTTCGAACAGCGGATCGAACTCGTTGACGGCCTCGATCGAATACGACTGTCGGCCCGTTTCCGGGCGGCCCGTGCGCCCGACCGGCGGACGCAGCGGCAGGTCGGGATCCTTGTTCATGTCGACCAGATAGAACTCGAGCTCGGGCGCGACGACCGGCTTCCAGCCTTTCTTCTTGTACAGGTCGAGCACGCGGCGCAGCACGTAGCGCGGCGAGATCTCGACCGGCGAGCCGTCGAAGTGCACGCAGTCGTGGATCACCTGCGCGGTCGGATCGACGGCCCACGGGATCAGCCGGATCGTCGACGTGTCGGGTACGCAGACCATGTCGGGATCGGTGACGCCGGAGAGCGACCCGTCTTCCGGATAGTCGCCGGTGACGGTCTGCACCATCACGGCCTGCGGCAGCCGCATCGATTCGCCGGACGTGAACTTGTTGCGCGGCGTGATCTTGCCGCGCGCGATGCCGGCCATGTCGGGAATGATGGCTTCGATCTCGGTAATCCGGTGCTTCTTCAGAAAGTCTTCGATGTCTTGCATGTTCGTTCTCGTAAGTGGGTCGGCGCGCTCAGGCGAGCGCAGCGGCGGGCCGGGCATGCGAACGCGCGTCGCGGCGCGCGCGGCACGCATCGCCGAACGCGCGGAAGATCGCGCTCGACAGCGCGTCGTGCGCGTGCCGCCATTCCGGATGCCATTGCACGGCGAGCGCGAAGGCGCGCGCGTCGACGACGCTGACGGCTTCGATCAGCCCGTCCGGCGCGACGGCCTCGATCGCGAGGCTCGAACCGAGCTGCGCGATGCCCTGCTTGTGCAGCGAATTGACGTGCACTTCGTCGCGGCCGCCGGCGAGCTTGTGCAGGATGCCGCCGGGCGTCACCCGCACCGTATGCGCGGGGCCGTACTGCACGTTCAGCGGCGCGTCGTCGTCCTCGCGGTGATCGGCGAGGCCCGGCACTTCGTGCACGCGCTGATGCAGCGTGCCGCCGCAGACGACGTTCAGCTCCTGAAAGCCGCGGCATACCGCGAGCACGGGCACGCCGGCCGCGATCGCGGCGCGCATCAGCGGCAGCGTCGTCGCATCGCGGGCCGGGTCGTGCTTCGTGCCCGGTGCGCTCGGTTCGCCGCCGTATCGATGCGGCTCGATGTTCGAATAGCTGCCGGTAAACAACAGGCCGTCGACGGCGTCGAGGACGTCGTCGATCGATTGGCGTTCGCCGAGCGCGGGCAGCAGCATCGCGAGCGCCTGCGCGCCGTCGACGATGGCGGCGACGTACTTGTCGCCGACCGTATGCGACGCGTGTGCGCCGATCTGCGTGTAGTCGGCGGTGATGCCGACGAGAGGTTTCCTTTCCATGACGTCGATCAGTGGTCCATAGGATCGTTGTGCGCGCATCGCCGCATCGGGCAAAACGCAGGCGTGCAACGGCCCCGCAGCCTCGCGAAACGCGCGAGGCCGCCGCTAAGGGCGCGCAGCGGGACGACAGCGCGATCCGCGCTGCGCATGACGGTCAGGCCGTCGTTCGTTTCATTGCGGCATGCGCCGCGGCAATGAGCGTGCGAACGCATTCCGTCGCCGCGCGCAAGCGGCGGCTGACGAATCGGCTAACGAAACGAACGACGTGCAGAAAGGAGAGGCGCTACGGCAGCAGCGATGCCACTTCGTCGGTATCGACGGCGACGAATGCGCGTGCGGACACGGCGTTGTGACGCCGAACGGAACGACGAGACAGGATGGTGTAGATGGACAGATGCAGCAGGCGAGGACTATGCCAGCCGCAACTGCCGTCGGAAGCGGGAGCGGCGCTGCGCAGACTTCGCACATCGCCTCGATCCCACCTCACCAGAGGGCCACGGACTCTCACGATTACACTCGACTGGTTCGTTGAAAGTATTGAACACCTGATCGTTTCGACGCGCGGGGCGTTTAAAATAATCGAGGCGCCGGTTTCGCGTCATTTACATCGACGGGTATCGATTTTTGCACTGCGATAACCCGTTTTGGCGTTGATGCGAGCCAATGACGCTAACCTGAGAGCCAGCATATACGAGCCAAAAACGGCGTCAAATGTTTTTTGAAGGTGCCGTATCAGGGCTTTCCCGATGCACTCCGAACAAAATATTCGACATTCGAATAAGCGCGGACGTGTTCATTATTTCGATCGGCTTTCAGGGTTTTCCCCGCTGATGCGCGGCATAAAGTGATTAGAATATTCAACGGCTGCTCCAGCGTCGTTTTCACTTTTTCACCGCGCCTATCGTGTCCGAAACCGAATCGATGTCCACCGAAGTCGCCGAGCGCCTGCGTTTCGTGCGCAACAAGCATGGCCTGTCGCAGCGCGAACTCGCGAAGCGCGCGGGCGTCACCAACGGCACGATCTCGCTGATCGAGCAGGGGCGCGTCAGTCCTTCCGTCGGCTCGCTGAAGAAGCTGCTCGAATGCATTCCGATGAGCCTCGCGGAATTCTTCACGTTCGAGCTCGTCGAGTCGCGTTCGGTCGTGTCGCGTCGCGACGAGATGCCGAACCTCGGCAACGAGTCGCTCGCGTTTCATCTCGTCGGCGCCGGCGTGAAGGATCGCAACATGTGCATCATGCGCGAGGTCTATCAGCCGCACGCCGATACGGGCCCCGAGATGCTCGCGCATGCGGGGCACGAGGGCGGCGTCGTCGTGTCGGGCCGGCTCGAGCTCACCGTCGACGGCGCGACCTGGCTGCTCGACCCCGGAGACGGCTACTACTTCGAGAGCCGTTTGCCGCACCGTTTTCGCAATCCCAGCGCGGACCAGATCTGCGAGGTCGTGTCGGCCAATTCGCCGGCGACCTTCTGACCGCGCGTCACCGCATTCGCGGCGGCCGCGCATCGCGCGCACCGCACGTCGCGCCGCGAATGCCATCACATTGAGGCATCCTGATGAACAAGTTGACTTTGGCTGACTGGCAGGACAAGGCGGCGTCGCTCGCGATCGAAGGGCGCGCATTCATCGACGGCACGCTGCGCGATGCGCATGGCGGCCGCACGTTCGACTGCGTGAGCCCGATCGACGGCCGCGTGCTGACGAAGGTCGCCGATTGCGGCGAAGCCGACGTGAACGCGGCCGTCGCCGCCGCGCGGCGCGCCTTCGACGCGGGCGTCTGGGCCGGCCTGAATCCGCGTGCGCGCAAGGCCGTGCTGCTGCGCTGGGCCGCGCTGATGCGCGCCCATCTCGACGAGCTCGCGCTGCTCGAGACGCTCGATGCCGGCAAGCCGATCGGCGACACGACGACGGTCGACGTGCCGGGCGCCGCGTACTGCGTCGAGTGGTTCGCGGAAGCGATCGACAAGGTCGGCGGCGAAGTGGCGCCGGCCGATCATCATCTGGTCGGGCTCGTCACGCGCGAGCCGGTCGGCGTCGTCGCGGCGGTCGTGCCGTGGAATTTCCCGATCCTGATGGCCGCATGGAAGTTCGGCCCCGCGCTCGCGGCCGGCAACAGCGTCGTGCTGAAACCGTCGGAGAAGTCGCCGCTCACCGCGATCCGCGTCGCGCAGCTCGCGTTCGAGGCCGGCATCCCGCCCGGCGTGTTCAACGTCGTGCCGGGCGCGGGCGAACCGGGCAAGCTGCTCGCGCTGCATCCGGACGTCGACTGCATCGCGTTCACGGGCTCGACGGCGGTCGGCAAGCTGATCATGCAGTACGCGGCGCAGTCGAACCTGAAGCGCGTGTGGCTCGAACTCGGCGGCAAGTCGCCGAACATCGTGCTGCCCGATTGCCCCGATCTCGATCGCGCGGCGCAGGCGGCGGCCGGTGCGATCTTCTACAACATGGGCGAGATGTGTACGGCCGGCTCGCGCCTGCTCGTGCATCGCGACATCAAGGACGCGTTCGTCGAGAAGCTTGTCGCGGCCGCGCGTGCGTACGTGCCGGGCAATCCGCTCGATCCGTCGGTGTCGATGGGGGCGATCGTCGATCGCGTCCAGCTCGAGCGCGTGCTCGGCTATATCGACGCGGGCCGCAAGGAGGGCACGCTCGTCACGGGCGGCGCGCGCGTGAAGGAAGAGACGGGCGGCTTCTACGTCGAGCCGACCGTGTTCGAGGTGAAGCCCGACGCGAAGATCGCGCGCGAGGAAATCTTCGGGCCGGTGCTGTCGCTGATCGTGTTCGACGATGTCGACGAGGCCGTGCGGATCGCGAACGACACCGAATACGGGCTCGCGGCCGCCGTGTGGACGTCGAACCTGACGACCGCGCATGAAGTGTCGCGCCGGCTGCGCGCGGGCACCGTGTGGGTGAACTGCTACGACGAAGGCGGCGACATGAACTTCCCGTTCGGCGGCTACAAGCAGTCGGGCAACGGCCGCGACAAGTCGCTGCACGCGCTCGAGAAGTACACGGAGCTGAAGTCGACGCTCGTGCGGCTGCGCTGACGCACATGCGCGCGTTACGCGCTGCGCAGCGCCGGATGGAACCCGGCTGCCTCGATGACGGCCTGCACGCGCTCGGCGCCCTGCGCGGATTCGACCTTGACGGTCTTCGCGGCGACGTCGATATCGAGCTTCGCGGCCGGATCGGCGGCCGTCACCGCGCGCGTGATCGCGTTGGCGCAGCCGCCGCAGGTCATGTCCTGAACTTCGAATTCCATCGTGCTCTCTCCTTGGCTGATTGACGATCGACGAACGATCCGATGATGAAGCTTGCCACGGTAGGAAGGTCAAGCGTCGTCATCGGTGCGCACGGCGTCGCGCGCTGTTGGCCGTGCGTAAGGCGGTCGTCCGACGAATGCGCGCGACGCGGCACGCGCGCCGCTCGGTGTTTGGCCGAATTGACCGCGCACGCGCGGCGGCGCATTTGCGTATGAGCCTTGTCGGGCCGCGCGCGCCGCCCGCGCTATGGAGCGGCATCCCCATTGCGCACGCAAGGGCATTCGGATTGAAAATGCGAATCGCTCTTAGTATCGAGGCCCCTCAAGCTCTGTTCGGTCTTCGATCATGAATCGTATCGCTTTCGGTTTCGCGCTGGCGCTGATCGGCGCCTGCTTCACGCCCGCGTTCGCGGCGGACGACGTCGTCAACCTGACGCTGAAGGATCACAAGTTCTCGCCGGACGGCGTGACGATCCCGGCCGGCAAGAAGGTGAAATTCGTCGTGAAGAACCTCGACGCGACGCCGGCCGAATTCGAAAGCGACGACTTCAAGGCCGAGAAGGTCGTTCCGGCCGGCAAGTCGGTCGAGATTCTCGTCGGGCCGCTGAAGGCCGGCACGTACGAGTTTCACGACGAGTACCACGAAGCGCAGTCGAAGACGCATCTGACCGTCAAGTAAGCCGCCATGCTGTCCACTGCGCTGATCGTCTTCCGGGAAGTGCTCGAAGCCGCGCTCGTGGTTTCGATCGTGATGGCCGCCACGCGCGGCGTGCCGCGGCGCGGCTGGTGGGTCGGCGGCGGGCTGGTCGGCGGCGTGATCGGCGCGGGGCTGATCGCGGCATTCGCCGACGTGATTTCGCAGTGGGCGTCGGGGATGGGGCAGGAAGTCTTCAACGCCGGTGTGATGTTCGTCGCGACGCTGATGCTCGCGTGGCACAGCATCTGGATGAGCCGCCACGGCCGCGAAATGGCGATGCAGATGAACGCGGTGGGCCGTGCGGTCGCCGCGGGCAGCAAGCCGCTGACGGGGCTCGCGATCGTCGTCGGCGTCGCGGTGCTGCGCGAAGGCTCGGAGGCCGTGCTGTTCCTGTACGGGATCGCCGCGGGCGACCCCGGCCAGACGCCGCAGATGATCGCGGGCGGGCTGCTCGGCGTGCTCGGCGGTGCGGGGCTCGGCTATGCGATGTATGCGGGGCTGCTGCAGATTCCGCTGAAGCGTCTGTTCTCGGTCACCAACCGGCTGATCGTGCTGCTCGCGGCCGGCATGGCGAGCCAGTGCGTCGGCTTCCTGCTCGCGGCCGGCCTCGTGCCGTCGTGGGGCGACACGATCTGGGATACGTCCTGGCTGCTGAAGGAATCGAGCCTCGTCGGCAAGGCGCTGCATACGCTGATCGGCTATACGGCGCGCCCGGCCGGCATCCAGATCGCCGCGTACGTCGCGACGCTCGCGGCGATCGTCGTGCTGTCGCGCGTCGTCGGGCGTCAGCAGCGCACGGTGCAGCCGCCGCGTTCGGCGGCGTAGCGCGCGTTTGCGGATCGCAGATGAAAGAAGGGGCGTCGTGGACGCCCCTTCGTTCGTTTGGCACGGCGACAACCGCACGTACCGCTGCGGCGACCGGCGCGATCCGGCGAATCGGTCAGCGGTGGTTGTCGATCCACGCGCGCGCCCATTCGAGCCCTGCTTCGCGCGCTTCGTCTTCGGTATCGAACACGCCCAGCACGCCCGACGCTTCGACGAGCTTGTTGTTCTGCGTGATCGTGCCGCTCGCCGCGAAGCGCTCCGGCTGCAGGATCTCGTCCTGCTGCAGGATCGCGTGCCCCCAGATCTGGTAGCCGCAATAGTTTTCCGCTTCCATCATCGCGTCACCTCGGCCGCGCCGTGGCGCGTGCCGACGCGCAGCACGTTGCCGTCGGGCGTGTACTGTCGCGGAATGTCGGAGAAGTCGAGCGCGTGCGGTGCATCGGGCGCGGCCGGCTGCATCACGGTGAGGCGGCCCGGCGCGGGCTGCTCGACGGGACGCGGCGCGACCGGCGTGTCGACCGCGGCGGGCGCGCGATGCGGCTCGGCTTTCAGCGCTTGCGCGACACGGCGCTTGTGTGGCGGCTTCGCGATGGCTTTCGATTGCGCGCTTGCGTGCTTCTCCGCGCCTTTGGCCGCATGCGCGTCGGCGCCCGTGCGTGCACCCGGCGTGCGCGAAGGCGTACGAGCCGCGGGCAAGCGTGCCTCGGGCGGGTTCCAGACCTCGACGTAGTGCTCGGCCGCCCAGCCCGTCGACGCGAACGTCAGTGCCAGCAATCCGCATCCAAACAGTCTTACCATGGTCTCTCCGTCAAGTTCTTTTCGGCGCGCGAGGGCGGCCTGCGAGGCGTAAAGGCGTGCTCAGGAGAACACCTCGAGCCCGTGCTTCTCGACGATCTGCAGCATGCGCGCTGCGATGCCGCTCGGCCGCTTGTCGCCCTGTTCCCATTGGCGGATCGTCGACGTCGTCGTGTTCAGATAGAGCGCGAACACGCTCTGGCTGACGTTGACCGATTTGCGGATGCGCGCAATCGCCTCCGGCGCGAACTGCGGCGCGGCCTCGATGCAGAGCGCGTCGTATTCGCGCATCGTCTTCTTGTCGATCAGGTTGGCGCGATAAAGACCGGACGCGGCGCTGTGGATCGCCTCCGTTGCGTCGCTCTTGAACCGACTCTTGGCCATTGCAAATCTCCACAAGCTCATCCAGTGCGATCAGCGTTGCGAGGTCGCCGTCGGTGCGATGCCCGAAATCGACCGCAAGCTGTCTGAAGGCGCGCAGTTCGCGTTCGTCGATGTCGTCCCGGTCGCATTTCGCGAACAGGAACACGAACACCCACGCCTGCTCGATCCTGCCCAGCACGATTGCGCGCCGACGGTTGCCGTCGAGGCGCTTCTCCCAGACGTTGCCGCCGAGATCGACGCCCTGACCGCGCGCCAGCTCGCGCACTGCGCGGCATAGCTCGGCGTCGACGATTCCCGCTTTTCGGGCGGCCTTGTGAAACCACCTGGTCCTGAAAACGCGTCGTACGGAAGCAGGCATGACGGGCCGATCGAGTTAGCACAGGATTATATACCACTTAGTGGTATAAATCTCGAGCTGGCCGAACGGCCGACAGCAGCCGGCCCGGCACCGGCGCGCGACCGGGATGGCCCCGTGGGGCGTTCCCGACCGCGGTACTGCCTTATTCCACCGTCACCGACTTCGCGAGGTTCCGCGGCTTGTCGACGTCGGTGCCGCGCGCGCACGCGGTGTGATACGCGAGCAGCTGCAGCGGTACCACATGCAGGATCGGCGACAGTTGCCCGTAGTGCTCGGGCATCCGGATTACGTGCAGGCCGTCGCCGTTGACGATCTGCGTGTCCGCATCGGCGAATACATACAGCTCGCCGCCGCGCGCGCGCACTTCCTGCATGTTCGACTTCAGCTTCTCGAGCAGCGTGTCGTTCGGCGCAACGGTAATCACCGGCATCGCTTCGGTGACGAGCGCGAGCGGGCCGTGCTTCAGCTCGCCGGCCGGGTACGCCTCCGCGTGGATGTACGAGATTTCCTTCAGCTTCAGCGCGCCTTCGAGCGCGATCGGGTAGTGCAGCCCGCGGCCGAGGAACAGCGCGTTTTCCTTGCGCGCGAATTCGTCGGCCCACGCGATGATCTGCGGCTCGAGCGCGAGCACGCTGTTCAGCGCGGCCGGCAGATGGCGCAGCTGCTTCAGATATTCCGTTTCCTGCGCGGCGTCGACGTGCCCGCGCAGCTTGCCGAGCGTCGCGGCAAGCACGAACAGCGCGACGAGCTGCGTCGTGAAGGCCTTCGTCGACGCGACGCCGATCTCGGTGCCCGCGTGCGTGAGGAACTGCATGCCGGTCAGGCGCACCATCGCGCTCGTCGCGACGTTGCAGATCGCGAGCGTGTGCGTGTGGCCGAGCGCCTGCGCGTGCTTGAGCGCGGCCAGCGTGTCGGCCGTTTCGCCCGACTGCGAGATCACCAGCACGAGCTGACGCGGGTTCGGCACCGAGTCGCGATAGCGGTATTCGCTCGCGATCTCGACCTGCGTCGGGATCTTCGCGATCGACTCGAGCCAGTATTTCGCCGTCAGCCCCGAGTAGTAGCTCGTGCCGCATGCGAGGATCAGCAGGCTGTCGATCTGCGCGAACGCGGCGGGCGCGGCGTCGCCGAACAGCGTCGCGTCGAACGCGTCCGTCTGCGGCACCGTGTCGCCGATCGCGCGCGGCTGCTCGAAGATTTCCTTCTGCATGAAGTGGCGATACGGGCCGAGTTCGACCGCGCCGCCGTAGGCGCTGACCACGCGGATCTCGCGCTGCGCGAGCGCGCCGTGGCGATCGACGATCTTCACGCCGTCGAGCGACAGCTCGCAGACGTCGCCTTCCTCGAGGAACGTGAAGCGGTCGGTGCTGCCGGCGAGCGCGAGCGCGTCCGACGCGACGAAGTTCTCGCCGTCGCCGTGGCCGACCACGAGCGGCGAGCCCTGACGCGCGCCGACGACCGTATGCGGCTGATCCTTGTGGATCACCGCGATCGCATAAGCGCCGTGCAGCTGCTGCACCGCTTCGCGCACGGCCTCGAACAGATTGCCGCGATAGAGGCTGTGCACGAGGTGCGCGATCACTTCGGTGTCCGTTTGCGACACGAACTCGTAGCCCTTCGCGCGCAGCGCGTCGCGCAGCGGCTCGAAGTTTTCGATGATGCCGTTGTGCACGAGCGCGAGCGCGCCGGACGAGAAGATCGGATGCGCGTTGTGCGTGACGGGCGCGCCGTGCGTCGCCCAGCGCGTATGCGCGATGCCGGTCGTGCCTTCGAGGTGCGAGTCGCGAACCTGCGCGTCGAGATCGGCGACGCGCGCGACGCTGCGCGCGCGCTTGGGCGCATCCGCTTCGAGCACGGCGACGCCGCATGAATCGTAGCCACGGTATTCGAGGCGCCGCAATCCTTCGATCAGCACCGGAACGATATTACGCTGCGCAACTGCGCCGACAATGCCGCACATGAATGGTCAATCCTGTAAGTCGACGCGGGCGCCGCGCGGCGCCCGCAAAAGGTTCAGCTCTTCTTCTTGACGGGGCGCACGTAGCCGCTCTTCGCGGTCTGCGTCTTCTCGTTCAGCGCGAGCACGCCGTCGGCGACGTCCTTCCACACCGTCGTGCCGGCCGCGATCGTCACGCCGCGGCCGACGTGCACCGGTGCGACGAGCTGCGTGTCGGAGCCGACGAACACGTCGTCCTCGATCACGGTGCGGAACTTGTTCGCGCCGTCGTAGTTGCAGGTGATCGTGCCCGCGCCGATGTTCACGCGCGCGCCGATGTCGGCGTCGCCGATATAGGTGAGGTGATTCGCCTTCGAGCCGTGGCCGATCACCGCGTTCTTCACCTCGACGAAGTTGCCGACGTGCGCTTCGTCCGCCAGCTGCGCGCCGGGACGCAGCCGCGCGTACGGGCCGATGACCGTGTGCGCGCCGAGCTCGGCGCCGTCGATATGCGTGAACGCGTCGATGCGCGTGCCGGCGCCGACCGACGCATTGCGGATCACGCAGTTCGCGCCGATCGTCACGTTGTCGGCGAGCGTCACGTCGCCTTCGAACACGCAGTTCACGTCGATCGATACGTCGCGGCCGCAGCGCAGCGTGCCGCGCACGTCGATGCGTGCGGGATCGGCGAGCGTGACGCCGTCGGCGAGCAGCGCGTCGGCGACGTTGCGCTGATGGATGCGCTCGAGCTCGGCGAGCTGCGCCTTGCTGTTCACGCCGAGCGTTTCCCATTCCTCGTCGGGCTGCGCGGTGACGATCTCGAAACCGGCCTCGATCGCGAGTTCGACGACGTCGGTCAGGTAGTACTCGCCCTGCGCGTTCTCGTTCTTCAGCGCGCCGAGCCACATCGCGAGCTGCGCGGTGGGCGTGACGATGATGCCGGTGTTGATCTCGGCGATCTTCAGTTCGTCGGGCGTCGCGTCCTTCTGCTCGACGATGCGCGTGACGAAGCCCGAGGCATCGCGCACGATGCGGCCGTAGCCGGTCGGATCGTCGAGCGTGACGGTCAGAATCCCGTAGCGGCCGTCGCGCGCGGCGTCGACGAGCCGCTGCAGCGTCGATGCGCGCGTGAGCGGCACGTCGCCGTAGAGCACGAGCGTCGGCTGCGCGGGATCGAGCAGCGGCAGCGCCTGGCGCACCGCGTGACCGGTGCCGAGCTGCTCGGCCTGCACCGCGAACTGGATATCGGGCGCCGCGACGGCCGCACGGACCTGCTCGGCGCCGTGCCCGACGACGACGACGAGCCGGGACGGCTGCAACGTGCGCGCGGTCGCGATGACGTGGGAGAGGAGCGGCCTGCCGGCCACGGGATGGAGCACCTTCGGCAGCGCGGAACGCATGCGCTTGCCGGTGCCTGCCGCCAAAATCACGATATTCATGGCGCCAGCTTGTCAGAGGAGTTTGAAGCCGACCATTTTAGCATGCGGCCCCCGTCGCTCCGGGCGTTGCCCCACCTTCGAACGGGGCCGGAACAGGGCGGCGGAACCCTGCTCCGGCGGGCGTTCCGGCCCTGTCTTACAGGTCGTCGAACTGGACGATCGAGATCGGTTTCGCGCCGCCCGGCGCGGCGGTCTCGTCGCCGCTCGCGCACGGTTCCTCGTCGAACGCGATGTCGCCTTGCGGGTCGGCCTGGCCGGTCGCGCGCAGCGACGCGAACGGGAACAGCGTCGTATCCATCAGATGCGACGGCACGACGTTCGCGAGCGCGTTGAACATGTTGTCGACGCGGCCCGGGAAGCGCTTGTCCCACTCGCGGATCAGCGCCTTCATTTCCGCGCGCTTCAGGTTCGGCTGGCTGCCGCACAGATTGCACGGAATGATCGGGAATTCGCGCAGCTCCGCGTATTTCTCGAGATCGGTTTCCTTCACGTACGCGAGCGGCCGGATCACGACGTTCTTGCCGTCGTCCGACTGCAGCTTCGGCGGCATCCCCTTCAGCTTGCCGCCGTAGAACATGTTCAGCAGCAGCGTCTGCACGATGTCGTCGCGGTGATGGCCGAGCGCGATCTTGGTCGCGCCGAGCTCGCCGGCGACGCGGTACAGGATCCCGCGGCGCAGCCGCGAGCACAGCGAGCAGGTCGTCTTGCCTTCCGGCACGAGCCGCTTGACGATGCTGTAGGTATCCTGGTTCTCGATATGGAACGGCACGCCGATCTGCGTCAGGTACTCGGGCAGCACGTGCTCGGGAAAGCCCGGCTGCTTCTGGTCGAGGTTCACCGCGACGATGTCGAAGTCGATCGGCGCGCGCTCGCGCAGGCGCAGCAGGATGTCGAGCATCGCATAGCTGTCCTTGCCGCCCGACAGGCACACCATCACCTTGTCGCCGTCCTCGATCATGTTGTAGTCGCCGATCGCCTGGCCGACCTGGCGCACGATCCGCTTGAACAGCTTGTTGTTCTCGTACGCTTCCTTCTGCTCGCGGCGCGTCAGTGCGCGGCGGCCGACTTCGGCGGCGCTTGCTTCGATGGTGGCGACGTCGGCCGCCGTGTCGTTCGTTTGGGGGGCGTTCATGCTCGCTCCTCGTCCTTGATGCGAAAGACTTCGACGCCGACGGCGTCGCAGTCCGGATAGGCGTCCGGTTTCTCGGTACAGACGCGTACCGCGCGCACGGCGTCGTGCGCCAGCAGGTGCGCGGCGATCGCGTCGCACAGCGTTTCCTGCAGATGGATGTGGCCGCGCGCCACGCACTGCGCGACGCTCTGCTTCATCAGGTCGTAGTCGACGACTTCGTGCAGCCGGTCGTCCACCGGCGTCGAACGCGCGAGCGGCACGAACAGGTCGACGTTGATGACGACGCGCTGCTCGCCGCGCTTCTCGTGTTCGAAGGCCCCGATGTTGATGTGCACCTCGTAGTCGCGCAGGTAGAGCCTGCGGCAATCCGCGAGGCGGGGGTGCAGGAGAGCGGAAAACATGGTCGTCCCAGTCAAATTGGCGTGCGCGCACGCAAAGCGGCGCGGGCGGCGGCGCGATGCCGCACGCCCGCGCGGTTCATTCATTCGGGCCGTCCGCCGGCGGCACGAGGTGCTCGCCGCCGTCGACGGTCAGCGTCGCGCCCGTCACGCCGGGCGCGTTCGCGAGATAGCAGGCGGCCGCCGCGATGTCGTCCGCATGCGGCGCGCGGCCGCGCACCAGCGCCGCGACGCGCACCTTCGGCGCGAGCGCGAGCGCGAGTGCCGATGTCGCGCGGCTCAGCGCGGCCTGCATCAGCGCATGCGACAGCTGTGCGGGCGCCGGGTGAAACAGTGCCTGATCCAGCACGTGGATCGCGCATGCGCGCAGCGCTTCGTCGTCGCGCGCGGCGTCGGGCGTCGCGTCGGCGAGCGCGCGTGCCAGCGCGAGCGGCGCCGTCACGTTGCGCGCGAGCGCGGCGGCGAGCGTCGCGCCGTCGATCGTCTGCGCATCGTCCGCACCCGCGCACGCGCTGACGAACACCGCGCATGCGGGCTGGCCGAGCGCGGCGCCGCATGCGGCGATCAGCGTCGCGGCATCGGCCTCCAGGGCCAGATCGGCGTCGAGCACGGCGGCGCGACGGCCGAGCGCCGCGACGTCGGCGGCGGCCGCTTCGGCGTCTGCGCGCGCGGCGCCGGGGCCGCACTGCAGCGCGACGTCCCAGCCGCGCCGCGCGAACGCCGCAGCGAGCGCGCGCCCGAGCGGCGCGGGATCGGCGCGACGGTCGAACGCACCGGCGACGAGCGCCACGCGCGCGGCCGGCGTATCGGCTGAAACGGTCATTTACAATGCCGGGATGAACCCGAAAGCTCACGAACCCGCTAGTTTACCTGCTCCCGGCCCCGATGCGCTCGCGCAGTCCGAAACGCTCGCCGCGCAACTGCGCGCCGAGATCGCGGCGGCCGGCGGCTGGCTGCCGTTCTCCCGCTTCATGGAGCGCGCGCTGTACGCGCCGGGCCTCGGCTATTACAGCGGCGGCGCGCGCAAGTTCGGCCGCCGCGCCGACGACGGCAGCGATTTCGTCACCGCGCCCGAACTGTCGCCGCTGTTCGCGCAGACGCTCGCGCAGCCGGTCGCCGACGCGCTCGCCGCGAGCGGCACGCGGCGCGTGATGGAATTCGGCGCCGGCACCGGCAAGCTCGCGGCCGGCCTGCTCGCGGCGCTCGATGCGCTCGGCGCGACACTCGACGAATACCTGATCGTCGACCTGTCCGGCGAGCTGCGCGCGCGCCAGCGCGACACGATCGCGGCCGCCGCGCCGGCGCTGGCCGCGAAGGTCCGCTGGCTCGATGCGCTGCCCGAGCGGTTCGAGGGCGTCGTGATCGGCAACGAAGTGCTCGACGCGATGCCGGTGCGGCTGTTCGCGAAGGCCGGCGATGCCTGGCGCGAGCGCGGCGTCGCGCTCGACGCGCAGCAGGCCTTCGTGTTCGACGATCGCGCGGTCGCGCCGGCCGACGTGCCGCCGGCGCTCGCGGGCCTCGACGTCGACGACGGCTACGTGACCGAGACGCACGAGGCCGCGCTCGCGTTCACGCGCACGGTCTGCACGATGCTCGCGCGCGGCGCGGTGCTGCTGATCGACTACGGGTTCCCGGCGCACGAGTACTACCATCCGCAGCGCGACCGCGGCACGCTGATGTGCCACTACCGGCACCATGCGCACGACGATCCGTTCCTGTATCCGGGGCTGCAGGACATCACGGCGCACGTCGAATTCACCGGCATCTACGAGGCCGGCATCGCCGCCGGCGCGGACTTGCTCGGCTACACGTCGCAGGCGCGCTTTCTGCTGAATGCCGGCATCACCGACGCGCTCGCCGCGATCGATCCGTCCGACGTCACGCAGTTTCTGCCGGCCGCGAACGCGGTGCAGAAGCTGATTTCGGAGGCGGAGATGGGCGAGCTGTTCAAGGTGATCGCGTTCTCGCGCGGCATCGACGGCACGCTCGACGCATTCGTGCGCGGCGACCGCTCGCACGCGCTGTGACGGAGGCCGCATGCTGCGCTGGCTGATGGCGTCGTTCGTCGCGGTGATGATCCTGACGCGCTGCTGGCCGTGGCTCGGCAAGCTCGGCATCGGCCGGCTGCCCGGCGACGTCACGCTGACGCTCGGCGGCCGGCGCTATCCGTTTCCGTTCATGTCGACGCTGGTCGTGACGATGCTCGTGTCGACGCTCGCGCGTCTGCTCTGACGCGATGGCGGACGCGCGTGCTGCCGCACGCCGCGTCAGACGGGCCGCGACGGTCGGCCCTTGCCCTTACAGCTCGATCTCGCCGAGTATCCGGTGGGCGAGCGCCTTCGCTTCCTCGAACGCCTCTTCCTCGCTCGAGCTCGTCGCGCCGACCTCGTAGACCGTGTTGTCCGGCGTATCGCCTTCGTCGCGCGTGAGGATCACGTAGCCCTCGAACTGGCCGCCGTCCGCCTTGCGCGTATGCGCTTTCGCCGTGTAGATGCCCTTCGTGAACGTGTTCGTGTCCATGATGCCTCTCCCGCAAAAGGACGTTTCATCGTAGCACTGCGGCGCAGCATGTCCAGCGCGGCGTATCGGCGACCGATCGATCGTCGCGCGCTCAGCGTTCGAGCAGGGCGACGACTTCGTCGAGCGTCGGCGCGTGCGCGCCCGTGTGCCGACACGCGGCCGCACCGGCTGCGAGCGCGAAGGCCAGATGTTCGCGCCACGAGCGCTGCGGCGCCGCCATCAGGCTGAACAGCATCCCGCCGATCGACGCGTCGCCGGCGCCGACGGTGTCCGCGACCTCGACGCGCGGCGGCCGCGCCTCGTAGCGTTCGCCCTCCGCATAGAGCGTCGCGGGCTGCGCGCCGCGCGTGACCAGCACGGCCGCGCGCGGATTCAGCGCGCGCACCGCGTCGATCGCGTCGTCGCCATCGCTGCCGAACAGATGCCGCAGATCCTCGTCGGACACCTTGATCAGATCGGCGAGGCCGGCCATTTTCTCGAGCGTCGGCCGGTACGCGGCCGTCATCAGGTTGCGCACGTTCGGATCGAAGCTGATTTTCACGCCGCGCGCATGGAGATCGGCTGCGAGTGCGACGAGCGTGCCCGCGAGCGGTTCGCGCACGAGGCTGATGCAGCCGAAATGGGCCCATTGCACGTGCTCGGCCCAGCCGGCCGGCAGCCGCGCCGGGTCGAACGCGAGATCCGCGCTCGCTTCGCCGATGAAGAAGTACGCGGGCGGTCGCGTCTCGTGGACGATCGCGAGCAGCGGCGGCCGCGCGACGCGCTGCAGGAAGCGCAGGTCGAGGCCGGCCGCTTCGCTCGTGTGCCACAGCACGTCCGAGAAGCAGTCTTCGCCGATCGCACCCGCGAGCGCGCTCGGCACGCCGAGCCGCGCGACCGCGCGCGCGACGTTCCAGCCGGCGCCGCCCGGCACCGAGGTCCATTGCGCGTCGCCTGCGCGCACCATGTCGGTCAGGATGTCGCCGGCCGACACGAAAGCCGGAAAGGTGCCGCCGCTCATTGCGCTTGCTCGCTGCGCGCCGTGCGCGCGAGGGTGGCGAGCACGTCGTAGCACGCGCCCATCGTGTGATAGTCCGTTTTCCCGGCCGGGCTCTTCTCGTCGCTGTACTTGCGGTTGTCGCAGGTGAGGATCCGGTACCACGCGCCGTAGCGGTGATCGACGAAATGCGCCCAGCTGTAGCGCCAGATCTCGTCGTACCAGTCCCAGAAGCGTTCGGCGCCGGTGCGTGCGCCGAGCATCGCGGCGGCCGCGAAGGTTTCGGCCTGCACCCAGAAATACTTGTTGTGGTCGCAGATCGTGAAGTCGGGGCCGAAGCCGTAGCAGAGGCCGCCGTGGTCGGTGTCCCACGCGTGCGTGAGCGCGGCGTCGAACAGTTCGGCCGCGCGCGGCACGAGCCAGTCGAGCGGACGGTGCCGTTCGAGGATCAGCAGCAGCTTCGCCCATTCGGTCTGGTGGCCAGGCTGGAAGCCCCACGGACGGAAGATGTTCGAGCTGTCTTCCTTGTTGTAGTCCCAGTCGACCGACCAGTCCGCATGGTAGTGCTCCCACACGAGCCCGCCGGCGAGCGCGGCCTGGCGTTGCGTGATGTTCGTCGCGACCTTTTCCGCGCGATCGAGATACGTCAGGTGGCCGGTCGCTTCGTACGCGGCGAGCAGCGCTTCGGTCATGTGCATGTTCGCGTTCTGGCCGCGATACGTCGACACGATCCAGTTCGGCGTCGCGTCGTCGGCATAGAGGCCCGCGGCGGGATCCCAGAAGCGGTGCTCGGCGAGCTCGTAGGTCGCGGCGATCAGCGGGCGCGCTTCTTCGATGCCGGCCATCGTCGCATGCGCGGCCGCGAGCAGCACGAACGCGAGCCCGTAGCAGTGGCGCGTGCCGTCGAGCGTCGCGCGCTTCGCGCCGTCGCGCCACTCGAGCTCCCAGTCGTAGCCCTGCAGCTGTTCGTCCCAGTGCGCGTCGCGCAGGAAGCGCAGCCCGTGGCGCGCGTAGTCGAGATGGCGCGGATCGCCGAAATGCCGGTACGCCATCGCGTAGTTGAACACGAACCGGCAGCTGCTCACGAGGTGGCGCGACGTGCGGTTGTAGACGCTGCCGTCGTCGCGGAAGTAGTGGTAGAAGCCGCCGGTCGGATCGAGCACGTTCGGCGCGTAGAAGCGCAGCGTGTCCTCGACGTGCGACAGCAGGAACGACGGATCGCGGAAGTTCGCGACGAACGGCGCCGGCTGCGCATGGGCGGCCGGCGTGGCGGGGCAGGACTGGACCGGAGGCATGTTCATGATTCGGTGACCGTGGCGGTATCGAGGGCCGGCGAGCCGGCGGACTGGCTGCTGGCCCGCACGATCAGCTCGACGGGCAGCGAGATCTCGGTGTGTTCGGGGGACTCGGCGAGCAGCAGCTCGACGCCGCGGCGGCCGAGCGCTTCCTTGTCGACCGCGAGCGTCGTCAGCGGCGGGTTCGCGTGCGCGGCGGCGGGAATGTCGTCGAAGCCGACGATCGCGATGTCGTCCGGAATCCGCAGGCCGCGGGCGAGGCATACGCGCTGCGCGGCCAGCGCGGCCGCGTCGTTGTACGCGAACACCGCGTCGGGCCGCGGGCCCGGCGCGTCGAGCAGCTGCTGCATCGCGCGCGTGGCGCCGGTGTCGGGATCGAGCCCTGCGTCGATCGTCACTTCGTACGCGGGATCGAACAGCCGGCCGGCCTCGAAGAATGCGCGGCGATAGCCGATCGCGCGCTGCGCGATGCTGTAGTGCGCGGGCGAGCCGCCGATGAAGGCGATCCGCGAACGGCCCGTTGCCAGCAGATGGCGCATCGCGAGCGCGGCGCCCGTCGCGTTGTCGATGTTGACCGAGCGCAGGCCGGGCGCCCACAGGTCGATCAGCACGAGCGGGCGGCCGGTCGCGGCGAGCGCCTCGATCGTTTCCGGTTCGATGAAGCCGGCCACCGCAATCGCGTCGGGCGCGTGCGGACGCATCTGGCGCAGCACGTCGTCGTTCGGGCCGACTGTCAGCAGCGTCGGCACGATGCCGCGTTCGCGGCAGGCGTCCTCGACGCCGTGCAGCACGTGCGAGAAGAACGGGCTCGCCGGAAAGCGGTTGTGCTGCCGATGCAGCAGGAACGTGAGCCGGCGGATGCGCGGCCGCAGTTGCGCGTGGTCGTAGCCGAGCCGCTGCGCAATCTCGACGATCCGCGCGCGCGTCGTTTCGGACAGGCCCGGCTGGTTTTTCAGCGCGCGCGACACGGTGCCGATCGAGACCTCTGCCGCCCGCGCCACGTCGCGAATGGTGGTGCCCATCGTTCGGGTTCCGGAATGTTTAGGTTGACGGCGATTGTATAGTAAAACTTGTTCGGGAAAACGGGTCGGATAACCGGGGAATACCCGCAAATAGCCGCTTTTAGCGTGCTAATCAGCGAAAACGACGTTACTAAAAATACTAAACAAAACGCGAAAAAGGCAAGGTGGATGCATCAGGGCACGCAGGGTAGGACGCGGGCGAGCTGGCGCGCCGGAGGCGGGCCAGCGAGTCGGAAGCGGCCCAAGTGTGCGCGAAGCGAAGTGGGCCGGAGCGAGTCGGAGCGAGTCAGAGCGGGGGGAGGCGGGCGAAGCGGACGAAGCGGACGAAGCGGACGAAGCGGACGGAGCGGACGAAGCGGACGGAGCGGACGAAGCGGACGGAGCGGACGGAGCGGACGGAGCGGACGGAGCGGACGGAGCGGACGGAGCGTGCCAAAGCGGGCCAAATTGGGCCGCTTCGGGCCAAAGGGCTCCAGTGCGCGTCAGAGCGGCCCGGCCTGCGCACGGGAAGATGTAACCGCCGGGAGGTCGCCTGCGTAGCGCAATCCGGAGAGCGGCCTGACAAGCCGGCAACGCAGCAGGCGCCAGGCCGACACGTACCCGAGCCCTCGCCCCGCGCGATTCAGCCCGCGCTCGCGCCGGGCGGCTCGCCGCGCTCCCGCAGCGCCGCGCGGCCCGCATCGAGATCGACGACCGCCAGCCCGCCCGGCTGTTGTTTCGCGCGCCGTTTCGCGAGCGCGGCGACCGACGCGATCTCGTCGCTGCCATAGCGCTTCGCGCCGTGTGCGCCGGCCGGTACGCTGACCGCGCCGATCGCCATCGTCACGAAACCGAAGAACGCAGGGTTGCCGTGACGATCCTCGCCGCGCAGGCCGCCTGTCTGCCGGTCGGCCTGCGTATAGAACAGCTGCGCGCCCTGATTGAAGCGCTCGATCGCGGCGAGCGCGCGCGACCGCCAGTCGTCGCGCTGGAACAGCACGAGGAAATCGTCGCCGCCGACGTGCCCAAGAAAGTCGCGCTGCGGATCGCAGACGCCGGCCAGCACCGTCGCGGCGAACTTCAGCACTTCGTCGCCTTGCCAGTAGCCGTACTGGTCGTTGAAGGGCTTGAACTGGTTCAGGTCGACGTAGCACGCGTGAAAGCCGGCGTCGCGCGCAAGCAGGCGGTCGATGTGCGCGCTGATCGGGATGTTGCCGGGCAGGAACGTCAGCGGGTTCGCGTAGCGTGCGGCCTCGATGCGCATCTCGGTTACCGCCCGCACGAGGCTTTCGCCGGTGCCGAGCCCGACGTAGCGGCCATGCTCGGTGATCACGAAGCCGTCCGCCAGATAGCGCTGATCATGGCTCGCGAGCAGCATCGCGAGCTGCTCGAAGGTGGTCGAGTTCTCGATCATCAGCGGCGCGTCGTTCGCGAACTGCAGGCACGGCTTCTTGCCGAACACCTCGCGGTGGTACGGCAGCGCGAAGCGATCGATGAAGCCGCGGCGGTTGACCAGTGCGACGGGCCGCCCGCGCTCGACGAGCGCGACCGCGTGCAGGTCGGGCATCCGGTTGAACAGGTCCAGCACGTCGTTGCTGGTCGCGTCGCGCGGCAGCGCCGGCGCCGGCACGAGCATCTTCGAGGCGATCGTGCCGGCCGGCCGCGCGATGCGCGTCGCGCCGGGGAACACGGCGATGTGCGGCGTGCGGATCGCGTCGCGCGCGGCCGGCGCGACGACGCGCGAAGGCCGCGCGTTCGGGCGGCCGAGCAGGAAGCCCTGCACGCAGCAGATGCCCATGTCGCGTACGACGATCAGGTCGCATTCGTTCTCGATGCCTTCGGCGATCAGTTTCGCGCCGCTCGCATGCGCGAAATGCTGCATCGCCTTCACGGCTTCGAACTTGAGCGGGTCGCGTGCGATGTCGTGGATGAAGAAGCGGTCGATCTTCACGACGTCCGGGTGCAGGCGCAGCCAGAGGTTCATGCTCGCGTTCGCGGTGCCGTAGTCGTCGAGCGCGAACTGGATGCCCGCATCGCGCAGCGATGCGATCGCCGGCACGATGTGCGCGACGTCGGTCGTCGCGTTCTGCTCGGTCAGCTCGATCACGATGCGCTCGGCGCCGACCCGCGCGCGGCCGAGCAGCATGCGGGCGCGCTCGCGTTCGCGCGCGAGCTGCAGGATCGTGCCCGCGCTGAAATTGAGGAACAGCTTGCCGTCGCAGCCGAGCGCCGCGAACGCGTCGAGGCAGGTGAGCGCGGCCGCCTGTTCGAGCGCGATGGTCTCGCCCTCGCGCGCGGCCTGCGCGAACAACGCGGCAGGCGGCTCGAGCTCGGTGCCGTGCGGCCCGCGGATCAGCCCCTCGTAGCCGATGACGGTGCCCGAGCCGAGGTCGACGATCGGCTGGAACACGGCGGCGAGCGCGCGATCCGCGATCAGGCGCGAGGTGCTGCCGGCGGCAGCGGAAGCGGGAGGGGGCGCGGGCATGAGCGTGGCGGCCGAAGCGACGGGACCCACGACTTAACGGCAGCGCGCGCGCAGAGTTGAATGAAGATTGTGTGACGCGATGCGCGATGTTGGTGCATCGTGCCGTGCGCTGGTCGTAGGGCGGGCGGCGGGACGACAGGACGCAGGGCGCAGGACGCAGGACGCAGCACGGCGGGCCCAGGGTGAAGGGGCGGGCGCGGATTGGCCGTTGAAACCGGGCGGTGTGCGCGCGAGCCGGCGCGAAGGCCCGAAGGCGTACAGGCGCATCAGCGCTTGCCCGCGCTCAGCATGCGGCGCACTGCGCTCGCGTCACCCTCGTCGCGCTCGCCGCTCAGGTCGCGCGCTCACGGCGCTACGCGAGCGTCGCTCACGCCATGAGCGGCACCAGTCGCGTCAGCGCTTGCCCGCGCTCAGCGTCCGCGGCGCGTCACTCGCGTCGCCCTCGTCGCGCTCGCCGCTCATGTCGCGCGCGCCCCAGCGCTGGGCGAGCGCCGCGCACGCCATCAGCTGAATCTGATGGAACAGCATCAGCGGCAGCACGATCGCACCGACCGCCTGCGCCGAGAAGATCACCTTTGCCATCGGCACGCCGGCCGCGAGGCTCTTCTTCGATCCGCAGAAGATGATCGTGATCTGGTCGGCGCGATTGAACCCGAGCCGCTTGCTGACGAACGCGGTCAGCAGCAGCGCGATCGCGAGCAACACGAGGTTCACCGCGACGAGGCCGGCGAGCGCGTGCGCCGGAATCTGGTGCCAGAGCCCCTGATTCACGGCCTCGCTGAACGCGACGTAGACGACGAGCAGGATCGAGCCCTGGTCGACGAAGCGCAGCACGCCGCGGTTGCGATCGACCCAGCCGCCGATCACGGGCCGCAGCAGCTGGCCGGCGATGAAGGGGACGAGCAGCTGCATCACGATGCTGCCGACCGTGCTCCACGGCGAAGCGGCCGCCGCCGACTGCGACGTGATCATCAGCCCGACCAGCGCCGGCGTCACGAAAATGCCGAGCAGGCTCGACGCGGACGCCGCGCACACGGCCGCCGGCACGTTGCCCTTCGCGATCGACGTGAACGCGATCGACGATTGCACCGTCGACGGCAGCGTGCAGAGAAACAGCACGCCCGCATACAGCGTCGGCGTGACGAGCGGCTGCAGCACGGGCTTCAGCGCGAGGCCGAGCAGCGGAAACAGCGCGAACGTGCTGAGCAGCACGACCGCATGCAGCCGCCAGTGCGTCGCACCGGCGATCACCGCTTCGCGCGACAGTTTCGCGCCGTGCAGGAAGAACAGCAGGCCGACTGCGATATTGGTCGCCCAGTTGAACGCATGGGCGGCCGGGCCGCGGCACGGCAGCAGGCTCGCGAGCACGACGGTGCCGACGAGCGCGAGCGTGAAGTTGTCGGGAAGAAAACGGGGACGGGCCATCGGAATCTCGATCTGAAACGGCGGACGCGCGGCGAACGGGCAGCGCAAGGCGGCCGCGCGCTGCGCGCGATTGGCGATATTCTCGCGATTGTCGATTCAATACACAAATTCATTGTGCGAATCGATTGATGAATCGAAGGCATTGACGAAGCACGCTCGGCGACGCCTCGAAATGGCGTCCGAAAGCATCGTCGGCGATGTGCTCCGGCGCGAAAAAACCTAGCAGTAACATGGTGTTACACCGATGCCCGGGGCCTAACACTTTTTGGCTCGACACGTTTTTCGCCCGCTCATAAATTACTGCTGAAAGGCTCGCGTCGGCCGCGCAACCAACGGCGGCGAGCGTGAACAGGCACTGAACGATGACGGAACGGGTGAAACGCAACATCGCACGATGGGTGGCCGGCGCGCTGGGCGCGCTGCTGATGCCGCTCGCGCTCGCGCAGCCGCCGCATGGCAGCCACGGCTTCGGCGGCGGCGACATGCACGCGTACGGCCAGCCGGCCGGCGGCGCGCCGGTGTGGCGTCGTGCGGCGCCGCTCGCGCGTGCGCCGGGCCCCGGCGTCAAGGCGGGCGGCTCGCGCTGGGGCTTGCGTCCGACGCCGTCGTACGGCCATTACGCGGCGCAAAGCCCGTATCGGCCGATCAGCGCCGAGGTGCGCCAGATGACGCGTCCGTCGGGCGCCGGCAACATGCCGCTGCGCGCGGGCTCGATCCGCGCCGACGTCGCGCGCTACAACGAGGAGCGCGGCGGCCGCCCGATGCCGCCGCCGCGGTCGCAGGAAGAACCCGCACACTCGCCGTTTTTCTCGCCGTTCTACCGCAACTGAACGCGCCCGCGTTCGGCCCTCCGAAGCCGGCTGATGCGAATTCGCCACAGTCGCGCACACATTTCCGCTGATTTTCCCGCCGCATTGCGCTATCTTTCGCGCCCGGCACGCGCGCGAAGCGCCGCCGTCCCGTCGTGTGCGCGCCCCGCGCGGGGCCGCGCGGCGAGCGCCGGCCACGTATCGCCTTTGCGAAGTTAATCACGCCGCTATACCCGCAATAAGTGCGCGCAATTTTGACCGGACAAATGATCCGTAAAGATGGCTGCGCCCCACACGACGCAAGCCTCGGCTCCGATAACAACGCTCGCGCCACTTATCGATACATCGACAAAACCTGGAGATCCCATGAAAGCATTCGCCCGCCGTGCGTCGCGCACGTCCGTCAAGCTGATTGCAGCGGCCGCCTGTGTGGCCGCTGCCGCGCCCGTCCATGCGCAATCGAGCGTGTCGCTCTACGGTCAGGTCGACGAATGGATCGGCGCGACCAAGTTTCCCGGCGGCGACCGTGCATGGAACGTGAGCGGCGGCGGGATGTCGACGTCGTACTGGGGGATGCACGGCGCCGAGGATCTCGGCGGCGGCTACAAGGCGATCTTCACGCTCGAAAGCTTCTTCCGCGCGCAGAACGGCCAGTACGGCCGCTTCACGGGCGACACGTTCTTCGCGCGTAACGCGTACGTCGGCATCAGCTCGCCGTACGGCACGGTGACGGCCGGTCGCCTGACCACGCACCTGTTCCTGTCGACGATCCTGTTCAACCCGTTCTACGACTCGTACACGTTCTCGCCGATGGTGTACCACGTGTTCCTCGGCCTCGGCACGTTCCCGACCTACCCGAGCGATCAGGGTGCGGTCGGGGATTCGGGCTGGAACAACGCGGTGTCGTACACGTCGCCGTCGTTCGGTGGACTGAATTTCGGCGCGATGTACGCGCTCGGCAATCAGGCCGGCGACAACGGCTCGAAGAAGTGGAGCGCGCAGTTCAACTACGCGAACGGCCCGTTCGCGGCGACGGCCGTCTATCAGTACGTGAACTTCAACAACGGCCCGCGCGATCTCGGCGCGCTCGTCGCCGGCATGAAGAGCCAGGGCATCGCGCTCGTCGGCGCGACCTACGATCTGAAGTACGTCAAGCTGTTCGGCCAGTACATGTATACGAAGAATGACCAGGTCGCGGGCAGCTGGCACGTGAATACCGCGCAAGGCGGCGTGTCGGTGCCGATCGGCGTCGGCAATGCGATGGCGTCCTACGCTTATTCGCGCGACGGCGGCGGCCTCGACCAGACGCGCCAGACCTGGGCGGTCGGCTACGACTATCCGCTGTCGAAGCGCACCGATATCTACGCGGCCTACATGAACGATCACATCAGCGGCTTGTCGACGGGCAACACGTTCGGCGCCGGCATCCGCGCGAAGTTCTGACCCTCTGCGCGCGGCGCTCGTGCCGCGCACGCTTTGCGCCCGAAACGAAACGGCGTCGCGATATCGCGGCGCCGTTTTGCCATTCTTGACCTTTCGCTTCGCGTGCCTTTGTTACCCTATCTCGCAATAGCATCATCACCCGGAATTGCGAGCTAGTTAGATGGATACCCTCGTCAGCATGAATGTGTTTCGCTACGTCGTCGAAGTGGGCAGCTTCGTCGGCGCGGCGGAGCGCATGCAAATGTCGGCGGCGATGGCGAGCAAGCACGTGATGCACCTGGAGCAGCAGCTCGGCGCACGGCTGCTGCATCGTACGACGCGACGCGTCGCGCCCACCGAGGCGGGACGCGAATATTACGAGCGCCTCGTGCAGGCGCTGTCCGAACTCGACGAAGCGGGACAGGCCGTCGGCGCCGCGAGCGTGGTGCCGCAAGGGCGGCTGCGCGTGACGTCGCTGTCCGCATTCGGCCTGCGTCACGTGATGCAGGCCGTCACCGATTATGCGGAGCGCTTTCCGGACGTGACGGTCGAGATCACGTTGTCCGATCGTGTCGTCGAACTGATCGACGAGGGCTACGACGTCGCGGTGCGCGCGGCGCCGAGTGGACTGAAGTCGTCGTCGCTCGTGGCGCGCCAGATCGCGACCGCGCACATTCTGCTCGTCGCGTCGCCCGAATATCTGAAAAAGCACGGGACGCCCGAGACGCTCGCGGATCTCGCGCAGCACAACTATCTGCGGCGCGACTCGAACGCGTCGACGCTCGACGCGATGCTGAACGACGCGGCCGCCGCGTCGCGCGTGGCGCTGAACGGCAATCTGATCGTCAACCATCTCGAAGGCCTGCGTGCGGCCGTGCTGGCCGGCGCCGGCATTGCGCTGCTCGGCACCGAAGTGGTCGGCGACGACATCGAGGCGGGGCGCCTCGTGCCCGTGCTCGTCGATGCGGTGCCGCCGCGCGAGCTGCCGATCTATGCGGTGTATGCGAGCCGTCGCCACGTGTCGGCGAAGGTGCGCTCGTTCGTCGATTTTCTCGCTGCGCGCTTCGAAGGGCAGTCGCTGTGTCCGTCGATCGAATCGCGCTCGCATGTGCTGCCGATGTCGCGGATGAAGCGCACGGGCTGAACGCGCCGCTGCGCATCGACATAAAAAATCGCGGACCGTGCAACAGACGGTCCGCGATTTTTTTGTTCGACCGATTCGCGGGTCGGCAACGCCGGATGCTGCTTCAGCAGCGATAACGACGTCAGCGCGTCACGCCGAGCCGCGCCTTCGCGGCGTCGTATTCGCTCTTGAGCCGCTCGACGAGCGCGCCGACGCTCGGCAGGTCGTCCATCAGCCCGACGCCTTGACCGGCGCCCCAGATGTCCTTCCACGCCTTCGCCTTGTCGCCGCCGAAATTCATCTTCGACTTGTCCGATTCGGGCAGCGCCTCCGGATCGAGTCCGGCCTTCTCGATGCTTTCGCGAATGTAGTTGCCGTGCACGCCGGTAAACAGGTTCGTGTAGATGATGTCCGACGATTTCGCGTTCAGGATCGCGCGCTTGTAGTCTTCGACCGCGTGCGCTTCCTGCGTCGCGATGAAGCGCGTGCCCATGTAGGCGAGATCGGCGCCCATCGCCTGCGCGGCGAGAATCGAGCCGCCGTTCGCGATCGCGCCCGACAGCACGATCGGGCCGTCGAAGATCCTGCGTACTTCGCCGACCAGCGCGAACGGCGAGGTCGTGCCCGCGTGGCCGCCCGCACCGGCCGCGACGAGGATCAGCCCGTCGACGCCCGCCTCGAGCGCCTTTTGCGCATGGCGCAGATTGATCACGTCGTGCAGCACGATGCCGCCGTAGCTGTGCACGGCGTCGACGATCTCGCGTGCCGGCGCGCGCAGGCTCGTGATGAAGATCGGCACCTTGTGGTCGACGCACACGCGCACGTCGTGCTCGAGCCGCACGTTCGACTGATGCACGATCTGGTTGACCGCGATCGGCCCGATGACGGCGTCGGGGTGGCTCGACTTGTACGCGGCGAGCTCCGACTGGATCTGCGTGAGCCACTCGTCGAGCAGTTCGGCGGGGCGCGCGTTCAGGGCGGGAAACGAACCGACGATGCCCGCCTTGCATTGCGCGAGCACGAGTTCGGGATAGCTGACGATGAACATCGGCGACGCAATGACGGGCAGCGTCAGGTTCTGCAGGACGGCAGGCAATGCCATAGGAAGTCTCCAATATCGACCCGGCGGCGCGTCGGCGTGCGCGTCAGGCGTGGTGGCCGGCGCTCCGAGTGTAATCGCGAACGGCACCGTACGCAGCGATTAATACGAACGGTCGTGCGATTTTACGCCAGCTTGGCGAAACGTGCGACGCGCGTGCGCTCGAACGAGTGCTCTGTCTCTATGTGTTTTGGCTGCTGCGCCGCTCTTCGCGGTGGCCGGCGCTCCTACAATAGCCGCCATAACGAACCTACGAGAAACAGACCATGTCGTTCGACGCGTTCGCACCGTTTCGCGTGACGGTGCAGGACACCGAGATCTTCGGTGTCAAAGGAGGCGCGGGGCCGCCGCTTCTGCTGCTGCACGGTCACCCGCAGACTCACGTGATCTGGCATCGCGTCGCCGCGACGCTCGCGAATCACTTCACGGTGATCGCCACCGATCTGCGCGGTTACGGCGCGTCCGGCAAGCCGCCGAGCGACGCGCAGCATGCGCCGTATTCGAAACGCGCGATGGCCGCCGATCAGGTGGCCGTGATGCGCCATTTCGGCTTCGCGCAATTTCACGTCTGCGCGCACGACCGCGGCGCGCGTGTCGCGCATCGGCTCGCGCTCGATCACCCGTCGGCCGTCGAGCGCATGATGCTGCTCGACATTGCGCCGACGCTCGCGATGTACGAGCAGACCGACCGCGCGTTCGCGACCGCCTATTTCCACTGGTTTTTCCTGATCCAGCCCGAGCCGCTGCCCGAAACGCTGATCGAAGGCCATACCGATGCCTACATCGAGCGTGTGATGGGCAACCGGTCGGCCGGGCTCGCGCCGTTCGCGCCGCATGCGCTCGACGCGTATCGCACGGCGCTCGCACAGCCGGGCGCCGTGCATGCGATGTGCGAGGACTATCGCGCCTCGGCGACGATCGATCTCGAGCACGACCGTGCCGATCTCGAACGCGGCAACAAGATCGCGTGCCCGCTGCGCGTGCTGTGGGGCGCGAACGGCGTCGTCGCGCGCTGCTTCGAGCCGCTCGACGAATGGCGGCGCGTCGCGCGCGACGTCAGCGGCCGCGCGCTCGACTGCGGGCACTACATCCCGGAAGAAGCGCCCGTCGCGCTGATCGACGAGATGCTCGCGTTCTTCGAGGCGCGCGAACCGGCCGTCTAAGGCGGCAATTTGGCTCGGTTCCGCGCGCCACGCGCCGCGCGTCAGCGGCGCGACTCCTCTTCTTCGACGAGCGGCGGCAGCCGACGCGGCACGGGCGTCGACTTCACGATCGCGGTGCTCGTTTCCGCACGCTCGGTGACCTTCGACAGAATGCCGTCGAGGTGCTCGATCGTGCGCAGATAAAGGCGGCAGATGAAGCAGTCGTCGCCCGTCACCTTGTCGCATTCGACGAATTCGGGAATGCGCCGCAGCAGTTCCTCGACGAGATGCAGCTGGCCGGGCAGCGGCTTCACGCGGACGATCGCCTGCAGCGTGTAGCCGAGCGCGCGCGGATCGAGCTCGACGGTGAAGCCGGCGATCACGCCCTGTGCCTCGAGGCGCCGCACGCGGTCGGCCGTGGCCGGGGCCGATAGGCCGATCTGCCGCGCGAGCTCGCTCGTCGCGATGCGCGCGTCGTCGGCGAGCGCCGCCACGATCGCGCGGTCGATCGCGTCGAGCGACGCCACCGCCGGAGGGGAAAGGCGTTTCGGCATGATCGCTTTGCTTTCTAAGGTGAATCGATGGATTCGCTTCAGTTTAGCCGTGGCCGGCGCGATTGCAAGTTCCTAGAATCGAAGTCATCCGATTCCGATTAACGGAGTATCCCGATGGTCTCGAATGAAATCCGCCGCGGCGCCGCCGAGATGGTCGTCGCGATGGTGATGTCCGGCTCGATTGGCTGGCTCGTGATGTCGTCGCAGCAGCCGCTCGCCAACGTCGTGTTCTTTCGCTGCGTGTTCGGCGCGGCGACGCTCGCGATCGTCTGCGCGGCGCTCGGCCTGCTGCGCCGTGCGCTGTTTTCGCCGCGCATGCTCATCCTCACGGCGCTCGGCAGCATCGCGATCGTCGCCAACTGGCTGCTGCTGTTCGCCGCGTACTCGCGCGCGTCGATCTCGATGGCGACGGCCGTCTACAACACGCAGCCGTTCATGCTCGTCGCGCTCGGCGCGATCGTGTTCCGCGAGCGGATCACGGCGTCGACGCTCGTCTGGCTCGTGCTCGCCTTCGTCGGGCTCGTGTGCGTCGTGCGTGTCGAGCCGGCCGTGCTCGCGGTGCCGGGCGAATATCTCGAAGGCGTCGCGCTCGCGCTCGGCGCGGCGTTCCTGTACGCGGTGTCGTCGATCATCACGAAGCACCTGAAGGGCACGCCGCCGCATCTGCTCGCGCTATTGCAGGTCGCGCTCGGGATCGTGCTGCTCGCGCCGTTCGCGCACTTCGACACGCTGCCCGCGACGCCCGCGCAGTGGGCCGATCTCGTCGTGCTCGGGATCGTCAACACCGGCGTGATGTACGTGCTGTTGTACGGCGCGATCCAGAAGCTGCCGACCGCGATGACGGGCGCGCTGTCGTTCGTCTATCCGATCGTCGCGATCGTCGTCGATCGAATCGCGTTCGGCCAGACGCTCGCATGGGCGCAAGTGTTCGGCGCGCTGCTGATCCTGCTCGCGGCGGCCGGCGTCAATCTCGGCTGGCGCATCGTGCCGACGCGCCGTCGCGCGCCGGTCGGCAACTGAAACGGTCGTACGCTTTTCGTGCGCCGCGAGCGCGCGCGAACGGCCGTTCGCGCTGCCCGCACGCGTGCTCGGCAGCGCTGTAAGAAGTTGTAGGGAAACACCCGATGCGATGCCGGCGCGTCGCTCGTATCATCGCGGCTGTGACGTTGATCACGTTCACAGGATTCCGATCTCGACGCCGTTCGCCCGCAGGCTGAACGGCTTTTTTTTATTCGCCGCTTCGCGCGAGCATGCGCCGCCGCGCATCGAGCCGCGCGAGCACCACGCGTCGCGCGTCGTCGTCGGCGCTGCGCCATGCGCGGATCTCGTCGCGCGTGCGCAGGCAGCCCGCGCACCAGTCGGTGCGCGGATCGATGCGGCATACGTCCGTGCAGGGCGAACCGACTACGCCGACCGGCACCGGCACGTCGCTCATGCCGGATCCCGCAGCGCGACGTCCGCGACCGGCGCGCCCGTCAGCGCGAGGAGCTCCTGCGGCGACAGGTTGAACACCGCATGCGGATGGCCGGCGGCGGCCCACAGGCTGTCGAGCGCGAGCAGATCGGCATCGATCAGCGTGACCGGTTCGACCAGATGACCGATCGGGCATACGCCGCCGATCGCATAGCCGGTGTTGTCGCGCACGAACTTCGCATCGGCGCGGCCGACGGCGCCGACCTGCGCGGCGACCTTTCGTTCGTCGACGCGGTTCGCACCGCTCGCGACGACGAGCACCGGCGCGCCGTCCGCCTGCCGGCGAAACAGAATCGATTTCGCGATCTGCGCGACCGAGCAGCCGAGGCCGGCCGCGGCCTCGGCGGAGGTCTTGCCGGTTTCGGCGAGCATCACGATGTCTTTCGTGTGGCCGCGCTCGCGCAGCAGCAGCGCGACGCGGCGCGCGGAATCGGGGAGCGTGTCGAGTGAGGCGGGTGTCGTCATGTTCAGGAATCCATCCAGTCGTCGAATGTCGGGGTCAGGCGCAGCTCGGCGCATCGGCCGCGCTCTGCGCTTTCGCGAGCAGCGCACGCCCGGCGCGCGACACGTTCGCGCGGCCGATCGCGTTCGAGATGAAGTCGCCGGCGGCGACCACCTGGGCGAGGTCGATGCCGGTGTCGATGCCGAGGCCCTGCATCAGGTACAGCACGTCCTCGGTCGCGACGTTGCCGGTCGCGCCCTTCGCGTACGGGCAGCCGCCGAGCCCCGCGACCGACGCGTGGAAGATCTCGATGCCTTCGAACAGCGCCGCATAGATGTTTGCGAGCGCCTGGCCGTACGTATCGTGGAAGTGGCCCGACAGCCGCTCGCGCGGGAACACGCGGGCGACCGCGTCGAGCACTTCGCGCGTGCGCTTCGGCGTGCCGACGCCGATCGTATCGGCGATGTCGATCTCGTCGCAGCCGAGCGCCGCGAAGCGCTCGACGACGTCGACGACGGACGCGACCGGCACCTCGCCCTGGTACGGGCAGCCGAGCGCGCACGACACGCTGCCGCGCAGCCGCAGGCCCGCGTCCTTCGCGGCCTTCGCGACGGGCTCGAAGCGCGCGATGCTCTCGGCGATGCTGCAGTTGATGTTCCGCTGCGAGAACGCCTCGCTCGCCGCACCGAAGATCACGACTTCGTCGGCACGCGCGGCGAGCGCGTTCTCGAAGCCTTTCAGGTTCGGCGTGAGCACCGAGTAGACGGTGCCCGCGCGGCGCTCGATGCCGGCCATCACGTCGGCGCCGTCGGCCATCTGCGGCACCCATTTCGGCGACACGAACGATGCGGCTTCGATGTTGCGAAAGCCCGCGCGCGACAGCTTGTCGACGAGCGCGATCTTCACGTCGGTCGGCACGAAGGTCTTTTCGTTCTGCAGCCCGTCGCGCGGGCCGACTTCGACGATCTTGACGGCGGTGGGGAACGTCATGGTTGTCTCCTGGTTGCTTGGTATGGCGGGCGTCAGTAGCCGCGCGCGTAGTCGACGATGCCGCCGACCGGCTCGCCGCGCTCGAAGGCGCGGATCTTCGCGGCGATCTGGTCGACGGCTTCGTCGCGCAGCGTCTCGGCCGAGCTGTGCGGCGTGATCGTGATGCGCGGCGTCTGCCAGAACGGATGATCTGCGGGCAGCGGCTCGTGCTGGAACACGTCGAGCGTCGCCGCGGCGATCCGGCCGCTCGCGAGCGCGTCGAGCAGATCGGCTTCGACGAGATGCGCGCCGCGCGCGACGTTGATCAGGTACGCGCCCGGCGCGAGGCGCGCAAACGTGCGCGCGCACAGCAGGCCGTCGGTGGCCGGCGTGCTCGGCAGCAGGTTCACGAGCACCTTCGCGCCGTCGAGGCAGGCGTCGAGCGCGTCGTCGCCGGCGAATGTCTCGATGCCGTCGATGCGTTTCGGGCTGCGGCTGTAGCCGCGCACCGGCAGGCCGAGCGCCGCGAGCGCGCGTGCGACCTGCGTGCCGAGCACGCCGAGGCCGAGCACCGCGACGACGAAGCTCGCGCGCGGATGCGCGTCGAGCACCTGCCAGCGACGCTCGCGCTGCAAGGCGTCGTATTCGTCGAAACGGCGCAGGTAGCGCAGCACCGCGTGCGTCACGTATTCGATCATCTGCTGCGCCATGCCCGAATCTTCGAGCCGCACGAGCGGCACGTGCCGCGGCAGCGTGCCGGGGTGGGCGCGTTCGAGCGCGAGCAGCGCGTCGACGCCCGCGCCGAGATTGAAGATCGCGCGCAGTCCGTCGCGCGGCGCGAAGAACGCGGGCGGTGCGCGCCATACGAGCGCGTAGTCGGCCGCGGCCGTATCGCCCGGCTGCCACGCGCGCAGTTGCGCCTCGGGCAGCACGCGCGCGAACGCGTCGCGCCATGCGGCGGCGTCCTGGTGCGGCGAATGGAACAGGATCTTCATGCGCTCACTTCGCGAACAGCTGGCCGATGTCGGCGAATGCCTTGAATTCGAGCGCATTGCCGCACGGATCGAGGAAGAACATCGTCGCCTGCTCGCCGACTTCGCCCTTGAAGCGCACGTGTGGCTCGATCACGAAGCGGATCTGCGCGGCGCGCAGCCGGTCGGCGAGCGCGTGCCATTCGTCCATCGACAGCACGACGCCGAAGTGGCGCACCGGCACGTCGTCGCCGTCGACCGCGTTCACCGCGCTCGCGCCGGTTTCGTCGGGCGCGAGGTGCGCGACGAGCTGATGGCCGAAGAAATCGAAATCGACCCAGTGGTCGGCGCTGCGGCCTTCCGGGCAGCCGAGCAGGCCGCCGTAGAACGCGCGCGCGTCGGCGAGGCTCGATACGGGAAAGGCGAGATGGAAGGGGCGCAGCGCGCGGGAAGGCGTAGCGGACATCGGGCGTCTCCTGACGATCGGACGCGCGCGCGGCGGCGCACGATCCGGCTCCATGCATAGCTGACGGGAAGCCCACATTCTACGGTGTCGGCGCCTATCGCGCGGCCGCGTGCGCAAAAGCAAAGCACAAAATATTGGTTCGGCTGTCGCGCGCCGCACGCGACAATCGGCCTACCTGTACAAGCAAGCGAGGGCAATCATGCGCGGATGCAGCAAATCGGCGTGGCCGCCGCGGCTCGTGACGGTTCCGGGCCTGCACGGCAGCGAAGGCGCTCATTGGCAGACCTGGCTCGAACGGCAGTTTCCGCGCGCGCTGCGCGTCGAGCAGGACGACTGGGATGCGCCCGACCTCGCGCGCTGGGCGCAGGCCGTGCGCGCCTTGCTCGAACGCGAGCGCGGGCCGTTCGTGCTCGCCGCGCATAGCTTCGGCTGCCTCGCGGCCGCGCATGCGCTCGCGCAGTGGCCGCTCGCGGCCGACGTCGCGGGCGTGCTGCTCGTCGCGCCCGCGAGCCCGCGCAAATTCACGTTCGCCGGGCCGTTCGACGCACGCCGGCTGCCGGTGCCGTCGATCGTGATCGGTAGCGAAACCGATCCGTGGATGCCGCTCGCCGATGCGCGCACGCTCGCGCAACAGCTCGGCAGCGCGTTCGTCAATCTCGGCGATGCCGGCCACATCAACACGGCGGCCGGCTTCGGGCCGTGGCCGCGCGCGAAATACTTCGTCGATACGCTCGTGCACTGCGCGGCGCCGCTGCGTTTTCGCGACGCGGAGCCGGAGGTGGCGGCCGCGCGCGTCGAACGCGCGCTCGCGCACGCGTTCTGATGCCGCGCGCGGCGCCGCTTGCTATGCCGCCACCGGCCGCACGGCCGCCGGATCCGAATAGCTCGGCCGGCCGTTCTCGACGTGTCCCGCGTAGCGGCGCGAGAACGTGCCGTTCGCGCCGTCGCTGACCGTCACGTCGTACCACTGGTGGCTCGAGGCCAGCAGCCACTGCTCGACGCGCTCGTCGCCGCCGTGCAGCGTGACCTCGCGTGACGGTGCGCCGTATGCGTTGTCGGTCAGCGTGAGCGTCACGCGCGCCGTGCCGTGGTTGTGCAGCTTCAGATACAGATTGCCGTTGGCGACGTCGTAGCCGGCCTTCACTTCGGGCTGCGCGTCGTTGCGCCGCCGCGCGGCCGCCGCCGACACGTCGCCCGCGAAGATCCGCACGAAGCCGTTCGGCCCGTACACCGAGAACGCATACGCGCCGTTCGTCACGGTCAGGTCGAATTCCGCATGCAGCACGCGGCGCGCGCCGACCGTATAGCGCCACGGGCCGTCGGTCCGGTTCGTCCCGTACACGTAGAAGTGCGCACCCTGATCGCCGCGATTCGCGAACTCGATGCGCAGCGCGTGTGCGCCGCGCAGCGTCGCGTTCACGTGAAGCTCATACGGCAGCGCGCGTGCGGGACGCACGCCGGGCTCCTGCGGATCGATCGGCGACGGCGTCGCGGGCACCGTCGGCGCCGGCTGCGACGTGCATTGCTGATCGGCGAGGGAGCGGTACTGGCTCGTGTCCGGCAACGGCGGGAACGTTGCGTCGGACGAGCGGAAGTCGAACGCCGACGTCAGATCGCCGCACACCGTGCGGCGCCACGGCGTGATGTTGGGCTCGTCGACGCCGAAGCGCGCGCCGATGAAGCGGATCACCGACGTGTGATCGAACACCTGCGAACAGACGAAGCCGCCCTTGGTCCACGGCGACACGATCGTCATCGGCACGCGCGGGCCGAGGCCGTACGGCAGGCCGTCGGCCGTGTAGCTGCCGCCGCGGCCCGGGTTCACGACCGTGTGCAGCTCGCCGTCGGTCGTCACCGTCGACGCGCCCTGCGCGTCGGACGTCGGCGGCTGCGGCGGCACGATGTGATCGAAGAAGCCGTCGTTCTCGTCGTACATGATGAACAGCACGGTCTTGCGCCAGACGTCCGGGTTTGCCGTCAGCGCATCGAGGATCTGCGACGTGTAGTTCGCGCCGTACGCGGGCGTGTACTTCGGATGCTCGGAGAACGCGGCGGGCGGCAGCAGCCACGATACCTGCGGCAGCCGGCCCGCGAGCACGTCCGCCTTCAGGTCGTCGAGCGTGCGCACCGTCTGCGCGCGCTGGTACAGCGACGAACCCGGCTGTGCATTGATGAAGTTCGCGAAGTTCTGCAGGATGTTCGTCCCGTAGTTGCCGTTGTACGGATCGCTGCCGGTGGTCCCCTGCTGGTAGATCTGCCACGACACGCCGCGCGCCTCGAGCCGCTCGGGGAACGTCGTCCAGGACAGCAGCTGATAGGTGGGCGGACCGTCGCCGTCGACGTAGTCGTTGTTGTCGAGCAGCGGGCCGCCGAACTTGCCGGTCGGATCGACCGTACCCGTCATCAGATACGCGCGGTTCGGGTGCGTCGGTCCCGGCAGCGAGCAGAAGTAGTGATCGCAGACGGTGAACGCGTCGGCGAGCGCATAGTGGAACGGAATGTCCTCGCGCACGTGGTAGCCCATCGTCATGTCGGTCTTGTTCGCCGGCCACTGGTCGTAGCGGCCGCCGTCGATCGCCGCGTGCGTCTTGTACCACGAGTGATCGAGATCGCCGACGCACTGTGCGCTCGTCGTCAGCGTGTTCAGCCGGAACGGCAGCACCGCGCGCGACGGATCGGCCTTCGACGGCTGATACCAGACCGGCTTGCCGTTCGGCAGCGGGATCGGGAAGCGGTCGTTGTAGCCGCGCACGCCGCGCAGGTGTCCGAAATAATGATCGAACGAGCGGTTTTCCTGCATGAACACGACGATGTGTTCGACGTCGCGGATCGTGCCGGTTCCGCGCGCGGCCGGAATCGCGAGCGCGCGACGGATCGATTCGGGAAACGCGTTGAGCGCGACGGCGGCGCCCGCGGATTGCGCGACGGTATGCAGGAAACGGCGGCGGCTGGATGACGTCATGTTATTCACCTCGGTTCTGCGATGCGGGGAAGGGGACGGCGGAAATCAGTGCGACGGCGCGGCGGCGGCATCCGATGCGCGCGCATCCGTCGCGGCTTGCGCATCGTCGTCGTCGGGCGGGTAGTGCACGACCGGCGGCGCGAGCGGCGCGGCCGCCGACGCGGCGACGTTCGCGGAGGCGCCGCCGTTGAACGCGTTCGCGCTGCCGGCGGACGCGCCGGCCTGTTGCGATGCGTCGGCGGCCTGCGTGTCGTGCGGCGCGTCGTCGCTGCAGGCGGCCAGCGCGGCGACACAAAGAACGACGACGAACGCGACGCGATGCATGAGGACTCTCCTGGCGGGCCGATCGGGAACGTTTTCGAGTATGCCGGCGCGATGCGACGTTTCGGTGAATCGTTTGCGACGGCCGCGTGATCGCAAAACGCTTTCGTGCGGCTGACCGGACGCTTTCGCCGCGCCGGATTTCCAACGCGCGGTAAATCGCGCATGCATCGGCAGCGACGTTCGGCGCAACGCATGCACGTGTCGCTGCCTGTTGCGCGATCGCGCGACGCGCGCGGCAATCGGTCGAGATGTCTGCAAGCAGCGGCCGTATGTGCATTTTTTGCCGCATCGACCGCGCGGCGACCGTCGCGCGCCAGCGCCGCGTCATGTTCGCGTCAGGAACGGCGACGCGAGCCGCGCGCGCCTCGCGCAAGCGCTTGCGATGCACGAACCGCACGATGAGCGGCGCACGCGCGCCGTGCGCGGCATCGCGATTGCTACAGCAGCCGATACGCGTGCTTCGTCCGCGTCGCCATTGCGCGCGCGGACGTCCACATCTGCGTCCCTCAATTCATGGAGCGAGCAGAAGTCATGTCCACCGATCGACCTCTTTCCCCCTCATCCGCGCCGCGCGGCCCATGTTCGCCCGCGGCGCCTTGTCAGCACGGCGCGACGCCGCCCGTTCACGATACGCCGTCGAGCGCCGCGCGGCGGCGCTTCCTGCAATCGGCGGCGGCTGCCGCAACGGTCGGCGCGGCGCCGGCCATGCATGCGCAGCCGCCGCATGCGAGCGCGGCGTCGGCCCTGCCGTCGCGTGCAGCGGTGCCGGCACGCCCCGTTCATCTCGACATCAACGGGCATGCCTATACGCTGCAGCTCGAACCGCGCGTCACGCTGCTCGACGCGCTGCGCGAATACGCAGGGCTCACCGGCACGAAGAAGGGTTGCGACCGCGGCCAGTGCGGCGCGTGCACGGTGCTCGTCGACGGACGGCGCATCAACGCGTGTCTGACGCTCGCGGTGATGCACGAAGGGCAGCGCATCACGACCGTCGAAGGGCTCGCGCGCGACGGCGTGCTGAGCCCGGTGCAGCGCGCGTTCGTCGAACACGATGCGTTCCAGTGCGGCTACTGCACGCCGGGCCAGCTGTGTTCGGCGACGGCGTTGCTCGACGAATTCGCATCGGGCGCGGCGAGCGCCGCCACCGCCGACGTGCGGCAGCGTCCGCCGAAGCTGTCGGACGACGAGATCCGCGAACGCATGAGCGGCAACCTGTGCCGCTGCGGCGCCTATTCGAACATCGTCGCCGCCGTGCGTGCCGCGCACGGGCGCAACGCGTAAGCGGAGGGCCGCGTCATGGAAGCGATTTCGTACGAACGCGCGACCGACGTCGCGGGCGCCGTGCGCGCCGCGCAGCAGCCGGGCGCCGCGTTCATCGGCGGCGGCACCAACCTGCTCGATCTGATGAAGGGCGGCGTCGCGCGGCCCGTCACGCTGATCGACGTCACGCATATCGCGGGCCTCGACACGGTCGACGCGTTGCCGGACGGCGGGCTGAGGATCGGCGCGCTCGTGCGCAACAGCGACGCGGCCGATCATCCGCGCGTGCGCAGCGCTTATCCGCTGCTGTCGCAAGCGCTGCTGGCCGGCGCGTCCGCGCAGCTGCGCAACATGGCGACCGTCGGCGGCAACCTGATGCAACGCACGCGCTGCCCGTACTTCTACGATCCGGCGTTCGCGCAATGCAACAAGCGCGATCCGGGCAGCGGCTGCGCGGCGATCGGCGGCGACAACCGGATGCACGCGATTCTCGGCGCGAGTCCGCATTGCGTGGCCGTCAATCCGTCGGACATGAGCGTCGCGCTCGCGGCGCTCGACGCGGTCGTGCGCACGAGCGGCCCGCGCGGCGAGCGGCAGATTCCGTTCGCGTCGTTTCATCGGCTGCCCGGCGACCGCCCCGATCTCGACACGACGCTCGAACCGGGCGAACTGATCACCGCGGTCGACCTGCCGCCGCCGCAGTTCGCCGACCATGCGCACTACGTGAAGGTGCGCGACCGCGCGAGCTATGCGTTCGCGCTGGTGTCGGTCGCCGCCGCGCTGCGGATGGACGGCGCGCGGATCGAACACGCGCGCATCGCGCTGGGCGGCGTCGCGCACAAGCCGCTGCGCGCGACGGCCGCGGAGCAGCATCTCGCCGGTCGCGAGCCGACCGATGCGACGTTGCGCGAAGCGGCCGCGCTCGCGCTGCGCGATGCGCAGCCGCTCGACGGCAATGCATTCAAGGTCGCGCTCGCGCAGCGCGCGATCGTGCGCGCGGTGAAGACGGCCGCGCGATCGACAGGAGGACACGCATGAACACGCTGACCGGACAGCCGCTCGACCGCGTCGACGGCGTACTGAAGGTGACGGGCGGCGCACGCTACGCAGCCGAATTCGACGATGCGCGGCTCGCGCACGCGGTGCTCGTGACGAGCACGATCGCGAGCGGCCGCATCGAGTCGATCGACACGGCGCGCGCCCGCGCGATGCCCGGCGTGCTGCTCGTGATGACGCACGAAAACGCGCTGCGCCTGCCGAACGCGGGCCGGCCGCCGCTGTCGCCGCCGGCCGGCCGCCGGCTCACGCTGCTGCAGGACGACGCGGTGCGCTACAGCAACGAGCCGGTCGCGGTGGTCGTCGCCGATACGCTCGAACACGCGACCGACGCCGCGCAGGCGGTGCGCGTGCATTACCGCGCGAGCGAGGCGGCGCTCGATTTCGCGCGCGAGAAGGGTCGCGCGCGTGTGCCGCCGAAGCAGCAGGGGCGCGAGATGGACACGCAGCGCGGCGACGTCGACGCAGGGTTGCGCGCGGGCGACGTGCACGTCGACGCGACGTACACGACGCCGATGCAGCATCACAATCCGATCGAGCCGCACGCGACGATGGCGCGCTGGGACGGACCGACGCTCACGCTGCACGACGCGACGCAGGGCGTGACCGGCACGCGCAACGCCGTGGCCGCCGTGTTCGGAATCGCGCCGGAGCACGTGCGCGTGATCTCGCCGTTGCTCGGCGGCGGATTCGGCTGCAAGGGTTCGTCGTGGTCGCACGTGTCGCTGTGCGCGATGGCCGCGAAGCAGACCGGGCGGCCGGTGCGGCTCGTGCTGACGCGGCCGCAGATGTTCGGCCCGGTCGGCGGACGGCCGCTGACCGAGCAGCGCATCGTGCTGGCCGCGCGGCGCGACGGCACGCTGACCGCGATGCGCCACGATTCGGTCGTCACGACGTCGACCTTCGAGGACTGGACCGAGATGTGCGGGATGCCGTCGCGGATCATGTATGCGGTGCCGAACCAGGCGACCACGCACCGGATCGTGTCGCTGAACGTCGGCACGCCGACGTTCATGCGTGCGCCCGGCGAAGCGTCCGGCTCGTTCGCGCTCGAATCGGCGATGGACGAGCTCGCGTGGCGGCTCGGCATGGATCCGGTCGCGCTGCGGCTCGCGAACTATGCGCAGGTCGATCCGGAGGACGGCAAGCCGTGGTCGAGCAATGCGCTGCGCGAGTGCTATCGCGTCGGCGCGCAGCGCTTCGGCTGGTCGCGCCGCACGCAGGCGCCGCGCACGCTGCGCGACGGCGATACGCTGATCGGCCTCGGGATGGCGGCCGCGACGTATCCGGGAAACCGCAGCGAGGCATCGGCGCGCGCGCGGATCCTGCCGGACGGCACGGCCGAAGTCGCGTCGGGCACGCAGGACATCGGCACCGGCACCTACACGGTGATGACGCAGGTTGCGGCCGACGCGCTCGGCTTTGCGCCGCAGAACGTGCGTTTCTCGCTCGGCGATTCGGGGCTGCCCGGTGCGCCCGTGTCGGGCGGCTCGCAGTCGGCCGCGAGCGTCGCGCCGGCCGTGCGCGAGGCGGCACTGCAGGCGCGTGCGAAGCTGATCGCGATGGCGATCGCCGATGCGGGTTCACCGCTGCACGGCGCCGCGGCGGACGACGTGACGGTCGACGACGGCTGGCTCGTGCATCGCGCGGACCGATCGCGACGCGACCCGGCGGCCGCGGTGATCGCGCGTGCGGGCGGGCAACCGATCGAGGCGCTCGCGACGACGAAGCAGGGCGACGAGAAGCAGCGCTACGCGTTCCATTCGTTCGGCGCGGTGTTTGCGGAAGTGCACGTCGACGCGGAGCTCGGCACGATACGCGTGCCGCGCATCGTCGGCGTGTACAGCGTCGGCGCGCTGCTGAACGCGAAGACGGCGCGCAGCCAGCTGCTCGGCGGCATGGTGTGGGGGCTCGGCACCGCGCTCGAGGAAGGCTCGCATCTCGACCTGCGCGCCGGCCGCTTCACGAACGCGAATCTCGCCGAGTATCACGTGCCGGTGAATGCCGATATCGGCGAGCTGGACGTCACGTTCGTCGACGAGCGCGATCCGCATTTCAATCCGCTCGGCATTCGCGGGATCGGCGAGATCGGCATCACGGGCGTGCCGGCCGCGATCGCGAATGCGGTTTATCACGCGACCGGCGTGCGTGTGCGCGATCTGCCGATCACGCTCGACAAGGTGATGGCGTCCGCTTGAGGCGCGCGTCAGCGTCGCGGCGTGCGGCGCCGCACTTCGCTGCGCAGCCAGTCGAGCCACGTGCGGATCGCCGCTTCGCGCGGATGGCCGGGGCGCCACACGACGTAGTGCGCATAGACGTCGGTGATGCGCACCGTCGATATGCGCACGAGTGCGCCGCTCGCGAGTTCGCGTTCGATCAGCGAGCGGCGCGCGAGCGCGACGCCGCGTCCTTTCAACACCGCATCGATCAGCGCGTTCGCGTCTGCGAAGCGCGGCGCGCGCGGCGATTCGGTCAGATCGAGCCGCGCGGCCTGAAACCACGGTTCCCACGGCTGCGCGGGATGGCGCAGCAGCGTCGCGCGCACGAGGTCCGCGCGGCGCGCGCGGCGCGATGCCGTCGCGGTTGCGGTACGCGGGGCTCGCGACCGGAAACACCGTCTCGTTCATCAGCTTCTCGGCGACGACGCCCGGCCACGTGCCGAGCCCGTAGCGCAGCGCGACGTCGATGCGGTCGCGCTTGCGAAGCGGCGCGAGCGCGGTGTCCGGATGCAGCACGATCGAGATCTGCGGATGCGCGGCCGCGAAGCGCGGCAGCCGCGGCGCGAGCCAGCGCTCGGCCACGCTTGGCAGCACGCTGACGTTGAGCGTGACGTCGCAGGCGCGTGGCCGGGCACGCACCGCATGCGTCGGCTCGAACGCGCGCTCGAGCACGCTGAGCCCCTGGCGCACCTGCAGCGCGAGCGCATGCGCGGCGTGAGAGGGCGTCGCGCCGCCGCGTTCGCGCGTGAACAGCGGGTAGCCGAGCTGCGCCTCGAGCGCGCGGATGTGCTGGCTCACGGCGCCTTGCGTGAGCGCGAGTTCGTCGGCCGCGCGCGTGAAGCTTTGCAGCCGGACGGCGGCCTCGAACGCACGCAACGTCTGCAGCGGAGGGAGATGGATGCGTCGCATTTCGCATTAGTAACACTAATGTCCGAGCACGACAATTCATCGTTTGCGGCAGCGGGCGCGGCATTCCTACACTCGTGCTCGTCTTTCACAGGCCCGCCGGGCAATGCCACCATGAACGCCTATCGTCTCTATCTTTCGCCGGGCGCGTGTTCGCTCGCCGCCCACATCGCGCTCGAAGAAACGGGCGCACCGTTCGACGTCGAGATCGTGCAGGTCCGCCAGCAGGAGAACCTCACCGACGGCTATCTCGCGATCAATCCGAAAGCGCGCGTGCCCGTGCTGGCGATTCCCGGCGAGTCGCGCGTGCTGACCGAGACGCCGGCCATCCTCACGTATCTCGCGCGCCGCCATCCGGATGCACAGTTGCTGCCGCTCGATGATGCGCTGCGCGAAGCGCGGTGCCACGAGTGGCTCGCCTGGCTCGTCGGCTGGGTGCATGGCGTCGGCTACGGCGCGCTGTGGCGGCCGGGCCGCTTCGTCGGCGATCCGGCGCTGCACGGTGCGATCAGCGAGCACGGACGCAGCGTGATCGACGCGGCGAACGCGACGATCGAGGCCGCGCTCGCGGACGGACGCACCTGCGCGGAGCCGGGCGGCCATTCGATCGTCGATCCGTTCCTGCTCGTGCTGTACCGGTGGGGCGGCGCGATCGGCTTCGACATGACGCGGCATCGCGCCTGGACCGCGCATGCGCAGCGCGAAGCCGAACGGCCGGCCGCGCGGCGCGCGCTCGCACGCGAGGCGGCCTGACGGCCCGACGCAGCTCGGCGCGCCGAAGCGGCAGGGCCGCTTCCGACGGAAATTTCGTCTCCGTCCGATTGCCATGTCGCGCCCTTTTATTTGGAATGAGAACCATTCTCATTGATGAAGGGGAAGTGACCATGACGAGCCCGATCCAGTCGAGCGCGACGCCGCCGCGTCGCCCGGCTGCCTCCGTCGCATTCGCGATGATGACCTGCGCGGCCGCGCCGGCCGCCGCGGACGACACCGATCCGCGGCGCGCGCCGCACCTGAGCCCGATCGTCGTGCAGGGCGAGCGCGACACCGGCTCGCGCGTCGATCGTTCGGGCTCCGCGAAATACGCGACGCCGCTGCTCGACGTGCCGCAGACGATCACCGTCGTGCCGCGCGAGGTGCTCGACGAGCAGCAGGTCACGAGCCTGCGCGAAGCGCTGTCCAACGTCGCGGGCATCACGTTCAACGCGGGCGAGGGCGGCGGCGGGTCGGGCGACATGCTGCTCATCCGCGGCTTCAGCGCGCACGCGAACCTGCAGCTCGACGGGTTGCGCGACAGCGCGCAGAACAATCGCAGCGATCTGTTCAACATCGACGCCGTCGAAGTCATCAAGGGGCCGAATTCGGTGTTCGGCGGCGCGGGCACGACGGGCGGCTCGGTCAACCTGATCAGCAAGGCGCCGCAGCGCAAGGCGTTCATCGAGGCCGGCACGGTGCTCGGCACGTCCGGCTACCGGCGCGCGACGCTCGACGCGAACCGCCCGCTGCCCGGCAGCGACGGCAGTTCGGTGTTCCGGCTGAACGCGATGGCGCACGTGAACGACGTGCCGGGCCGCAACGACATCCGCAAGCGGCGCTGGGGCGTTGCACCGTCGGTCGGCTTCGGGCTCGGCACGCCGACGCGCGTGACGCTCGGCTATTTCCACCAGTACGACCACAACCTGCCCGACTACGGGCTGCCCGCGCGCAACGGCCAGGTGCTCGGCGGCGTCGCGCGCGATGCCTATTTCGGCTGGCGCAACCTCGACCGCGAACGGATCGAGTCCAACACGTTCACCGTGAAGGCCGAGCACGACGTGTCGCCGCAGCTGAAGCTGCAGAACCTGAGCCGCTACGCGCATCTGAATCGCGACACGGTGGTTTCCGCGTCGCATGCGAACCTCGACGGGATGCCGCCCGGGCGCTACAAGCCGGCGGGGCCGCAGGGTTACGGGCGCGACGCGTCCACCGCGATGTGGATGAACCAGACGAACGCGACCGGCGAATTCAGCACGTTCGGCGTCGGCCATACGCTCGTCGCGGGATTCGAGATCTCGCGCGAGACGTACGCGCGCAGCACCTACTCGCACGGGCTCGCGCGTCACTTCCCGAAGAACGGCTATGCGCTCGCCGCGCCGCCCGGCTACTGGTCGGGCCCCGCGCGCCGCGAGAACACCGCGCGCACCGATACGGCGCTCGACGTGAAGGCGCTGTACGCGTTCGATACGATCTCGTTCGGCCGCTACTGGGACCTCGACGTCGGGCTGCGTCACGACTGGATCGACGGCTGGGCGCGCAATACGCCGGCCGGCAAGCCGACCGAGCGCGGGGAAACCTCTGACCGTCATCTGAGCACGCGCGCGGGGCTCGTGTTCAAGCCGACCGACAACGGCCGCCTCTACGCGGCATACGGCACGTCGTTCAATCCGTCGGCGGAATTCCTCGTCACGACGGGCAGCGGCGTGACCGCGGCATCGGGCGGGCTCGCACCCGAGAAGAACGAGAGCGTCGAACTCGGCGCGAAGTGGGAAGGGCTCGCCGGTCTCGCGGTGAAGGGCGCGCTGTTCCAGACGTACAAGCACCACGCGCGCGAACGGATGTCCGACGGCACCTACCTGCTCGCCGGCAAGCAGCGCGTGCGCGGCGTCGAGCTCGGCGCGGCCGGCAAGATCACGCCGAAGTGGGATCTGTTCGCGAACTACACGTATCTCGCGAGCGCGACGCTCGACTCGCCGTCGTCGCCGCGTCGCAACGGGAAGGCGCTCGGCAACACGCCGCGGCACGCGTTCAATCTGTGGACGACCTATCGGCTGCCGGCCGGCTGGACGATCGGCTATGGGTCGCATTTCGTCGGCCGGCGCAACGTGACGTCCGAAGGCGACGGGACGCTCGGCGCGTACTGGGTGCACAACCTGATGGCGAGCTACGACGTGAACCGGCGGCTGCGGTTTCAGCTGAACGTCGACAACCTGTTCGATCGCGCGTACGTGGAGCGCGTGCGGCAGCAGCCGGGCAACGCGTCGCGCTCGTCGGCCGTCGAGTTCGGCGACGGGCGCGCGGCGATGCTGTCGGCCGTGTACACGTTCTGAGTTCGCGCGCTACGCGGGCCGTTTCGGGAACAGCGGCAGCGTCGCGCACGCGCACGCGCCGGCCGCGAGCCACACGACGCTCCACGTACTCGCCGCGAGCAGCGGCGGAATCGCGAGCGGCGTGAGGAACAGCCCGACATAGACCATCGTGTTTGCCATGCCGAGCGCGGTGCCGGCATGGTCGGCGCCGGCCAGCGTCGCGAGTTCGGTATAGGCGACGCCGTGCCAGGCCGATACGCAGATCCCCGCGAACACGAGAATCGCGACGATCGCCGCGACCGGCACGTGCGGGCTGCCGGCCGTCGCGGCCGCGAGCAGCGCGAACGAGGCGCCCGCCACGAGCACCGATCCGCGCAGATATGCGCGCCGGTTCCGATGGCGGTCGGTATGGCGGCCGCTCCATACGCGCATCGCCATCGCGCCGAGCTGCAGCGCGACCATCGCCGCGCTGATGCCGGCCACGCCGAGCCGGCCGAAATCGTGCAGGAACACCGTCGCGAATGTCAGCACCGCGAATTGCGGCACACAGAGCACGCCGATACCGATCACGAGCCGCCAGACCGCGCGGTTCGCGAGCGGCGTCGTCGCGCGCGGGGCGGCCGGTTGCCGCGCGTGCGGCTGCGCGGCGTCTGCCGCGGCGGGCGGCTCGCGCAGCCAGCACCACGTCAGCACGGCCGAGCCCGCGCACAACAGCATCAGCGTGCCGTACACGGCGCCGAAACCGGCATGCGACGCGAGCCACGGCAACAGTGCCGCGCCGACGCCGCCGCCCATCGGCACGGCCGTCTGCCGGATGCTCATCGCGAGCCCGCGTTCGCGCTCGCCGAACCAGCGCATCACCGCGCGCCCGCTCGACCCGTTCACGCTGCCGCCGAGCAGCCCGACGCCGCACATCATCGCGACGATGTGCGCGAGCGGCGGCACCGCGTCGGGCGTCGGCACGATCGCGACGGCCATCAGCGCGAGCATCGCGGCGGTCGCGATCAGCCCGGTCAACAGCACGCGGCGATCGCCGAAGCGGTCGGCGGCGATACCCCACGGCAACTCGGACAGCGCGACGCCGAACCCGAGCGCGCCGAGCACGAGCCCGAGCGAGCCGTTGTCGAGGCGATACGCGCTGCGCATCCAGACCGCGGTGGTCGGAATGCCGGCCGCGGCGGCCGAAAAACTCATGTTCGCGGCAACGCCGGCAGCGAGCACCAGCCAGCGGGCGGCGCAGCGGCGCTCGGCGGACGAACGGGAAAGGGCAAGCGAGCGTTCCATGGCGAAAGACCGGGACGGAAATTGACAGTCACAGTGTCGTCGCCTACATTCATCCTGAAAATCGGAAAGTTTTTGACGGACCGTTCGATAAAACAGGATGATAGACGTGGCCGAACACGAACACGCCATCGAGTCGCGCGGCGCCACGACGCTCGCGCAACCGAACTTCGACATCGCGGCCTTGCGCAGTCTGGTCGCGGGCGTCGATCTCGGCAGCTTCGCGAAGGCGGCCGACCGCGTCGCGCGCTCGACGTCGGCCGTCAGTGCGCAGATCCGCAAGCTCGAAGAGCAGGCGGGCACGCCGCTGTTCGTGAAGGTCGGCCGCGGGCTCGCGCTGACCGACGCGGGCGAGGCGATGCTGCGCTATGCGCGGCGGATCGTCGAGCTGAACGACGAGGCGGCCGCGGCCGTGCGTGGCGTGAACCTCGACGGCCGCGTGCGCGTGGGTCTGCAGGAGGATTTTGGCGAGGCGATCCTGCCGGACGTGCTCGGCCGCTTTGCGCGCGCGCATCCCAAGGTGCGGATCGACGCGCGCGTATCGCGCAATGCCGATCTGTTCGACCGGCTCGAGGCGAACCAGCTCGATCTCGCGCTCGTGTGGGGCGATCCGGCGTCGGCGGAGCGTGCGTCGCGGCCCGGAATCGACAGCGAGACGATCGCGCACGTCCCAATGCGGTGGATCGGCGCCGCCCATGCGGCTCAACCCGAGTTCGACGGCGGCGCGGTGCCAGGCGCGCAGGACCGAGCCGGCCCGCGTGCGATCGCGGCGACACCCGAACCGCTGCCGCTCGTGATGTTCGACCGGCCGTGCCGGTTCTTCGGCGCGGCGACCGATGCGCTCGACCGAGCCGGCGTGCCGTGGCGCGTCGCATTTACGACGCCGAGCCTCGCCGGGCTGTGGGCGGCCGCCGCGGCCGGCCTCGGGCTGACCGTGCGTTCGCACTACGGGCTGCCGGCGTCGGTGCGCGTGCTCGACGCCGCCGCATGCGGCCTGCCGGCGCTGCCGAGCGTGCCGCTCGTGCTGCTGCGGCGCACGTCGTCGGCGACGCCGACCGTCGATCGGCTCGCGCGGATCGTCACGCAGGCCGTGCGCGAAGCGACACATCCAGTGGCGGCCGCACTCGCCGCGTAGCGCGCAGCGGCGAGCGCGCACGGCGCCTCGCCGATTCGATGCGCGCCGCGCTACGCCATCGCGCTCGCCGGCGCATGCGCGTCGAGTTCCGCGCACAGCGTGCGCAGCCGCGCGCGCAGCGCGTCGCTCGCCGGCACGAACGGCAGACGCAGGCCGTCGTCGCACCAGCCTTGCGCGGCCAGCACGGCCTTCACGGGCGCCGGATTCGGCTCCGCGAACAGCGCGGCGACGAGCGGCTGCAACGCGACCGCGATACGCCGCGCGTCGGCGAGACGGCCGTCGCGCAGCAGCGCGTGCATCCGCACATGCCATTCGGGCAGCACGTGTGCGCTGCTCGCGATCGTCCCGTGCGCGCCCGCGCAGAGCGCGGCGAAGTTCTGGTTGTCGTCGCCGGACAGCACCGCGAGCGGCGTCTCGTGCACGAGCCGGCTCATGCGCTCGAGCGTGCCGCCGCATTCCTTGATGCCGGCCACGCGCGCATCGCGCGCGAGCGCCTGCAGCGTGTCGAGTTCGACGTTCACGCCGGTGCGGTACGGGATGTTGTAGACGAGCACCGGCAGGTCGGCCGCCTCGACGATCGCTTCGACGTGGCGCCGAATGCCGTCCTGCGTCGGCCGCACGTAGACGGGCGGCGTGACGAGCAGGCCGTCCGGCCGTAGCGCCGCGAGTTCGCGGGCGCGTGCGGCCGCGGCGTGCGTTGCGCTCGCGGTCAGCCCGACGACGATCGGCCGGTCCGGCACCGCGTCGCGCAGCGTCGCGAACACGGCGTCCTGCTCGCGTGCATCGAGCAGCACGCCTTCGCCGGTCGTCGCGCCCGCGACGAAGCCTGCGATGCCGGCGGCCGCATAGTGCCGCGCCAGGCGCGCGAGCGCGCGATGATCGACGTCGCCGCGGTGAAACGGCGTGACGATCGGCAGCCAGATACCTTCAAAACGGGGTGATGTGTGCATGCAAAGCCTCATGGTGAGAACGGGAGGGAGACAACCGTTCCGCCGGCGCTATGCCGGTGCGAGGCGTGCGAGCAAGGAAAAGAAACGACCTGCGGGCATCCCGTCCGGCATTCGCCTGACGGGACGCGACATCCCCGTCAGTCGAGGAGTCGTTTTTTCAGTTTCAGCCCGGCCGCGCGCGCGCCGGCCGCGAGGGCGGCGGAAAGCGACGGCGAGCGGAGGATGGCGGACATGGATGAACCGTGACGTGGGCTGAGCGGCGATCTTAGCATTGCGGCGCGCCGGCGTGGGGCGCTGCTTGCTTATGACGATTCGTGATTTGCTTTGCACGACAGATTGGAAGGCGCGCGGGGCGCGGCCGCTAGAATGCCCGCTTACGTTTCGATGACGGCGCAGCGCCGTCGCGCATCCACCACCAAGGAAACGGGGCATATCACGATGGCAAGCATCAAGGGGATCGGCCGCTGGCTGCATACGGGCGCGGCGGCGGCACTCGTCGCGGCGGCAACGGTCGCGCACGCGGACACGTCGATCCTGAACGTGTCGTACGACGTGACGCGCGAGCTCTACAAGGACATCAACGCGAGCTTCGCGGCCGCCTACAAGCAGAAGACCGGCGAGACCGTGACGATCAAGCAGTCGCACGGCGCGTCGAGCGCGCAGGCGCTGTCGGTGCTGCAAGGGCTGCAGGCCGACGTCGTCACGATGAACCAGCCGAACGACATCGACCTGCTCGCCGAGCGCGGCCAGCTGCTGCCGAAAGACTGGCGCGCCCGCTTTCCGGACAACAGCTCGCCGTACTCGACGACGATGGTGTTCCTCGTGCGCAAGGGCAATCCGAAGGCGATCAAGGACTGGAGCGATCTCGCGAAGCCGGGCGTGCAGGTGATCATCGCGAACCCGAAGACGTCGGGCAACGGCCGCTACGCCTATCTCGCCGCATGGGGCTATCAGAAGCAGAAGGGCGCGACCGATCAGCAGGCGCTCGAGTTCGAGAAGGCGATCTTCCGCAACGTGCCGGTGCTCGACTCGGGCGGCCGCGGCGCGACGACGACGTTCACGCAGCGCGGCATCGGCGACGTGCTCGTTACGTTCGAGAACGAAGTCGCGCTGATGGATACCGGCGCGTCCGGTGCGCAGTTCGATGCCGTCTATCCGTCGGCGAGCATTCTCGCGGAGCCGCCGGTCGCCGTCGTCGACAAGGTCGTCGACAAGAAGGGCACGCGCAAGGTCGCGCAGGCGTATCTCGACTACCTGTACACGCCCGAGGCGCAGGAGATCATCGCGCAGCATCATCTGCGTCCGCGCGACGCGAACGTGCTGAAGAAGCATGCGGCCGAGTTCAAGCCGCTGAAGACGTTCAGCGTCGAGCAGATTTTCGGTAGCTGGGCGAACGCGCAGAAGACGCACTTCGCGGACGGTGGCACGTTCGATCGCGTGATCGTCGACCGGAAGTAACGGCGGCGCGTCGTCGAACGCGCGAGACGAAACCGGCGGCCGAGGCCGCCGGTTTTTTTATGCGCGACGCGCGCGAGCCGGTGCGACGACGAATCTGGCAGCGGGCGCGTCGCCGTGCATTACGCGTGCAGCAGCCGCGCCGCTTCGCGCTGCTCGACCGCGACCGCGCGACGGTATCCGTCGCGGTCCTCGGCGCGCGCGACGTAGTCGCCGAGCACGCCTTCGTGCGGCAGCAGATGCGCGTCGAAGGCGATCTTCAGCGTGCTCGCGAGCAGCAGATCGGCGGCGGTGAAGCGGTCGCCGACGAGCCATCGGCTATGCGCGAGCGTCTGCGCGAGCGCGCGCTGCACGCGCGTGATGTTGCCCCAGCCGAACGCGACCGGGTTGCCCGACGCGCCGGTGAATTTTTCCGCCATCGCCGGCTCGAGACAGGTCGGCGTGAAGAACATCCATTGGAGGAAGCGGCCGCGCTCCGGGTCGTTCGGCGCGATGCCGAGGCCCGCGTCGGGACAGCGGTCGGCGAGGTAGAGCAGCACCGCGCCCGATTCGGCGAACGGCGCGCTGCCGTCGTCGAGCGCCGGTAGTTTCGCCATCGGGTTCACCTGCACGAACGCGTCGCTGCCCTGTTCGTGCGAGCGCAGATCGATCGGCACCAGCTCGTAGACGGCGCCGATTTCCTCCAGCATCCACAACGCCCGGAACGCCCGGGTTTTCGGCCAGTAGTAGAGCTTCATCGCGCCTCCGTGCAGGGTGTCGAAATTGACGGATGCTCAAGCGTAACCGAGCGGTACGGGTGGGCGGCGATTCTGCGGGGAAAAATGTCGGGGGCGGAGCTTGAGGGTTGGCGTGTTTGAATAACTAGTTATATATGAACTATGTTGGCATATTGGGCCGAAGGAGCGTATGCGCGCTAGCGCCAGGCGGGTTTCGCGGTAGTATCCGTTCCCCGCGATTTGGCCTGGCTGTCGGCGTTTCGACGATGAATTGTGTTTGCGTGGGCGAGGACGTCGGCCGCGTGTGTGGATAGGTCGGCGTCGAAGGGACTCGAAGCGCTGTGCTTTTTGTCGGTGAGCGGCGGCGTCGAAGCGAAGCGGGACGCGGGCGCGCGGGAGATTGGGAGCCTTTGGGCACACTGGCGGGCGGCGCGGATTTTTCGCGCGATTGCGAGCACGAGGCCTTCCGCTTGTGTACGGCTTTGACGTCGGCATGGCTGCCGCGAGGAGAGTCGGCTTGCTGTGCGTTCGATCGGTGAGCGCCAAAAGGTCGGTTCTCGGTTGCGGTGCGTCCGACGCGGATATGTCGGCTGTACGGACACTCGGATCGCTGTGCGTTGCGACGGTGAGCGAGAGCAACCGCATCGCGAGGCACGGTTTACGGTGCGCAGATGTCGGCTGCGAAAAGGCTCGACTTTATTGCGAAGCTGATCGGCGGCCGTCGGCTAACGATCCATTGAAGCGCGGTTCGGGATGTGGATAGGTCGGCGGCACAGGCACTCGGATCGCTGTGAATTTCGACGGTGAGTGCGAGGCGGTCGACCCGGCGAAGCAGGGTTTTCGGTTGTGGAGACGTCCGTTACGGAAAGGCTCGAGGCGTTGCGAACCTGAATAGCGAGTGCGGACGAGCGATCCGTCTATATGGGCTCAGCGATGTGGATATGTCGACAGCGAAGAGACTGGAATCGCTGTGAATTTCGATGGTGAGGGTGAGACGATCGATTCGCCGAAGCGCGGATTTTTGTTGTGGGGACGGGAATCGCGTGGACGATCGAACCGCAAGGAACCCGAGCGCTGAGTGCCCGCTAGTCATCATCGAACTGCCGTTTATTCATGTGGATAGGTGAGTCCCGGAGCGACTCCAATTGCTGTGAATTTCGATGGTGAGCACGAGACGCTCGATTCGCCGAAGCGCGGATTTTGTCGCCGAGATGCGGGTCGTGTGGACCTTCGAATTGCCGTGAGCCTGAACGGTGAGTGCCGGCGACCCATCATCGAAGTGCCGTTTATCCATGTGGATAGGTAGGTCCCGGAGCGACTGCAATTGCTGTGAATTTCGATGGTGAGCGCAAGGCCGACGATTCGCCGAGGCGCGGATTTTGTTGCTGAGATACGCGTCGTGTGGACCGTTGAATCGCCGTGAGCCTGAACGGTGAGTGTCGGCGAGTCATCATCGAAGCACCGTCTATCCATGTGGATAGGTCGGCCTCGGAGCCACTCGGACCGCTGTGAATTTCGATGGTGAGCGCCACAAAGCCGATTCGCCGAGGCGCAGATTTCGTTGTGGAGATGGGCATCGCGTGGAGGATTCAATCACCGGGAGCCAGAGCGGTGAGTGTCGGCGAGTCATCATCGAAGTGCCGTTTATCCATGTGGATAGGTGGGACCCGGAGCGACTCCAATCACTGTGAATTTCGATGGTGAGTGTGAGGCGACCCATCCGCCGAAGCATGAGATTGCTGCGAAAATGCGTGGCGTGTGGACGACCGATTCGCCGTGAGCCAGCACGGCGAGCGTCGATGAATAATCATCGCCACGCTGCTTATCAATGTGGACAGGTGGGCAACGAGGCGACTCGAATCCCTGTGAGTTTCAACGGTGAGCGTGAGCGACCATTCGATCGCGGCACCGATTTTGATGTGACGATGCCGGATCGCGACTAGAATCGAGCCCCCGTGAATCCGAACCCTGAGCGCTGCCGCGTAATCCATCGAGGCGCGATTCGCGATGTGGATATGTCGGCAGCGAAGCGACTCGCATCGCTGTGAATTTCGACGGTGAGGGTGGCCTGACCCCATAGGGTGGTCCGGTTTCAATCTTAGTTCATGATCGGCCTTGGGGCTATTGCCTGTGCAGATGGTGGTGCCGATCCACGGGTTGGCACCGGCCAGACGATGGCCTCCGGTGCTGGCGGTTTGTAACCGAGCGATGAGTGCGGTCGCTCGGTGTTGTAGTAGCGTCTCCATGCCTCGATGATGACCTTTGCCTCGGCGAG